>JAFDCR010000215.1 GCA_019312685.1 Deltaproteobacteria bacterium
GAACGAAGAAAATCTCAGGCCCGTACCCAACCTGGTCCAGAAAGACCCGGACCTCGCACTCTTCCTGGTCAATAATCAGTGTGGTGTCTATTGCCGCTTCTGTACAAGAAAGCGCAAGGTGGGCACGGAACAAATGCATATCAGCTTGGAAACGATCAATGCCGGACTTGAATATCTGCGCGAAACCTCTTCCGTTAAAGATGTCCTTGTGTCCGGCGGGGATCCACTGCTTCTAGAGGATGACAGACTTGAATTCATTCTTGCCAGCCTGAGGGCCATTCAGCATATAACCATTATCAGGATAGGCAGCCGGGTGCCGTGCACCCTGCCCATGAGGATAACGGAAAAACTCGCTTCCATGATCAAACGCTATCACCCGGTTTATATAAATACGCATTTCAACCATCCGGACGAAATCACCAGCGAGGCATCAGAGGCATGCAATCGGCTGGCTGACGCCGGTATTCCCCTAGGCAGCCAGACCGTTCTGCTGAAAGATGTCAACGACGATCCGGAAATAATTAAGCAGTTGATGTATAAACTCTTGCAGATTCGGGTCAAACCTTACTATCTTTTTCAGACGGACATGACAAGGGGGACGAATCATTTTCGCACCCCGATTGAAAAAGGTCTTGAAATCATGCAGGCCCTGATAGGACATGTCTCCGGTTTGGCTGTGCCTACTTATGCATTGGATGCACCTGGAGGCGGAGGCAAAATCCCCTTGCAGCCAAACTATGTACAGCACCTGGGCCGGCAGCTGATTTTTCAGAACTACTGCGGCGAAACCTGCTTTTATGATAATCCGCCCAATTAAGGTAAAAAGGTCAAGCATATGGAAAAGAAACTGCTAGTTGCCGTGGACGCCTCTGTATACAGTACCAATATCCTCCATTACCTCGAAAGACTCTTTGCCGGACTCGATGATATCCGCTTTCATTTAATCAGCGTTGTAACCTGCAATCCCTCTGAAACAGCCAAGGAGTGGTTTGATGAACTCGAACTGCTTAATATGCTGAGCAGGGAGGCCAAGGCACGCTATGCCAAAAAAAACAGATACCTGAAGTCAGCTGTTGAACGGCTGGGCCGCAACGGTATACCGGCGGAGAATGTTACAACCGAGCTGAAACTGTCCACCGGAAATCCGGCTTTAGAGGTTTTAAAGGTGGCCAGAAAGGGATTTTATGATGCGCTTATCATCGGCCGCCGAGGAATATCAAAGCTTGAGGAACTCATTATGGGAAGCGTATCTACCTCTCTGCTTGAAAAATGTCATGATGTTCCCATATGGATCGTCGACGGCCAGGTTGATTCAAGAAAATTCCTGGTGCCGGTTGACGGCTCCCATTTCACCCTGCAGGCCCTCGACCACCTCTGCTTCATTCTGCAAAACAATCCATCTGCCGAGATCACCCTTTTCCATTCTACGGCCATATTTTCCCAGACCCAGCAGCTTGAAAAGGATTACTGCCCGCGATTCCTTGACAGCGACTGGTGCGAGACCCATCGGAATAATGAAGAGTTTTATTTTAAGGCGCCGTACCATATGCTCATCAACAGCGGATTTCCCGCCGAACGCATCCATCGCCTTGAAACGAACAAGGGCATGTATGCAAGCCGCCAGATCGTCCGCCAGGCCCTGATCGATGATTTCGGGACCATTGTCATGGGACGTCGGAGGAAACAGATAAAAAAGGGCGTTTTCGGAAGTGTGACTGAAAAAGTTTTGGCGATGAGCGAAAATACGGCTGTCTGGATAGTCGGTTGATGATTTCAGCCTATATTTTTTAAAAAGCGGACTGCTGTTGGAGACCGGTTGATAGTATAACTCAGGAAATGCTTACCTTTATAACCTCCTGCTGCCGTTTACAGTAATAAGCATACAGGTAATTGCATTGACTCTTCCCAAAAATACAATCCGCATTTTATTAATCATCATCTGGGTCATTCTCTTAGGTGCCCTAATGAAACGCGACTATTTTATCAAAAGTATTGACGTTCGCGAGCAACAGATAATAAAACGCGGCAGAGAAGAAAGTTTTGTCGGCATATATTTCCAAAGGGAAAGAATAGGCTACGTCAAAAACAGGCTGACCGAATCCGGCGACGAGTATCTTCTTTATCAGGATGCTTTCCTGTATCTGAACATCCTCAATGAATCCCATCCAGTTGACATGCGGATCAAGGCTACTCTGACCGGGGATATGCTGCTTAAGGACTTCATCTTTCACTTCACCTCACCCTTTTACAAGATGGATGCAGAGGGAAAGGTCGAAGGCCGGACCGTCAATTTTTCTTTGACAACCGGTAAGGAGACTATCTCAGATTCTATCCGGCTGCAAAAACAGCCATTTCTTTCTACCAGCAGCCGCGCCTACCTCCTGAAACAGGGGTTGCAGCCCGGCGACAAATTGAAAATCCCCTATTTCGACCCTATTTCCCTATCGGGCAAAGACACGGTCATGGAGTATAAAGGCCGGGAAAAAATCCTTATTAATAATCGTATCTATACCCTGCATCATTTTGTGGAAACATTTTCAGGAGTCAGAATAAACAGCTGGCTGAATGATGAAGGCAAGGTCATCAAGGAAGAATCTCCAGCTGGTTTTGTTTTTATTTCGGAACCCGAATTCAAGGCCAGGGATATCAAGGTTAAGGGAAAAGAGATATTAAGCAGTGTTTCGGTGCCTCTGGTCGGAGATATCCATGACATTGCCGGACGCAACTCCATCAGCTACAAACTGATTCTGCCGGAAGAGACTGAATTCGACCTTGATAAAGACCGACAAAGTCTGGCTGGAGATATCCTCACCCTTCAGCGTGAATCTCTGCCGGGACCTGACGCTGCTGCATGTATGGGTTATCCTGATGAACTCGCTTCAACACCTTACATTCAGACAAAGAATGTCGCTATTGCAAAGTTGGCAAAGTCCCTGGTAAGTGAAGAGATAAGTGATCTGGACAGGGTTAAAATACTTTCTGACTGGGTATTTGAGAATCTGGAGAAAAGACCTGTTCTGGGAATTCCGGACGCCCTAACAACTTTGCATACAAGGATGGGTGACTGTAATGAACATGCTGCTCTTTTCGCTGCTTTGGCCAGAAATGCAGGCATACCGACCAGGGTTGCAGCAGGCGTTACTTTTTTTGAGGGAGCCTTCTACTACCATGCCTGGAATGAGGTCTGCCTGGATGATAAATGGTATACAGTCGACACAACAAAAAACCAGTTTCCGGCGGACCTGAGCCATATTAAATTCGTTGAAGGGGAAACCGATAAGCAGGTCAGGATCGCTGCCCTGCTCGGTAAGCTCAAAATTGAAGTGCTTGACCCTGAATATGATTAAACGGTAGTTGTCTAATCTTTTGATAAAAGGATAAGAATGCCTGATACAAATAAAAAAGACCAAGTGCTTGTCATAGAAGGACTGACCAAAACATTCGGCGGTTTCAAGGCGGTTGATGATATCAGTCTTTCGGTCAGCCATGGAGAGATATTCGGTTTTCTTGGACCCAACGGTGCCGGCAAAACAACCACGATAAAAATGATCGCCGGTCTTCTCAAGCCCGATGCAGGAGAGATATATATAAACGGCAACAACCTGGCGACCGCCCCGGAAAACTGTAAGCAGAATACGGGTTACATACCGGACCGGCCCTATATGTTTGAAAAACTGACAGGCAACGAATTCCTCCAGTTCATTGCCAGCCTCTATAATCTTAAACGTGATAGCTTTGAGCAAAATACGGCCCATTATCTGAAGCTCTTTGACCTCCGGGATTGGCAGCATCGCCTTATCGAAAGCTATTCCCACGGCATGCGGCAGAAGCTGATCATCTCAAGCGTTCTCATGCTGGATCCCCCATTGATAGTGGTCGATGAACCCATGGTCGGCCTTGATCCCAAGAGCGCCAGGATCGTCAAGGAACTTTTTAAAAACCACGCAGCCAAAGGCAATTCAATTTTTCTGTCAACCCATTCACTGGAAATTGCCGAAGAACTCTGCGACAGAATCGGTATCATTTTAAATGGGGGCCTTCGGGCTATGGGCAGCCTTGAAAATCTGCGGCTTGAAGCCAAAACGGAACATTCCGACCTTGAGGAAATTTTCCTTGAACTTACCGGGGCCTTTGAACTTCAGGAGATAATATCCGCCCTGCGTTCAGGCTGACAACTAGATAATATAAATTATTTTATACCTACCACCCTATTATATTAGGTGAAATAAACAGATGTAAAAAAAGATAAGAAAATAAAAAGAGGCTTTTGTTTTTTGCCATTTCACGCAGCCGAGTAACGCAAAAAATAACCGGAATAGCGCGAGCAACTGTTTGAGCGAAGCGAGTTTCGCAGCGCCCGGTTATTTTTGAGTAGCGCAGGGTAGCCGAAGGCCAAGTGACTGGCTGCACTTTTGGTTCGTTTCTTTATGCAAGTAAAGAAATGAACATTCAGAAACTGGTAATAATTACTTTAAATGAAATATTCCAAACGAGTAACACTTTTACAGCCCTTTCTCCTGTCTGCCAAAAACAGGTTCTTCCCGAAAAACAGAATTACGCTGCGTACGACAGGAGTTGTGTTTTTCAGTCTGGCTGTCTGCCTGGCGCTTTATCAAATCGTGGTAAAGGTTGTCACCTATTTTCACAGCCAGAACGAACTCGGC
>JAFDCR010000216.1 GCA_019312685.1 Deltaproteobacteria bacterium
ATAATAAATAATGAATAAATTTGTAGCTGATGGATTTTCGCCGGTAGTTTCACACACTAAGGAAGACGGCAAGACCAAATGGACCCTGAAGGAAAAATTATTACTGGGCCTATCGCCCTCGGATTACATTGCCCAGATGATCCGTAATCCGTTCAACTGGCTGTTCGCCTTTATCTTTGCAATCGGATTTCCTCTGATCGGCCTGCGTTTTATCAAAGGTTTAAGCTTTGTCACCCATAGCTCTTATGATTATCCCTGGGGCCTCTTTTTAGGCTGGGGCCTTTTTACAATGGTCCCTCTATCCGCCTCCGGATTTATGCTGGGCACCACGGTTGAGGTATTCGGGCGCAAGGATTTCAAACCCATAGAACGTCTGGCACTATTAAACGGCCTACTCGGCTATTTCTTTGCAGTCGTCTTTCTGCAGGTCGACCTGGGCCAACCCTGGCGGCTCGTCTACCCGATGTTTGTTTCACTGGGACCGCAGGCCGTACTTTTTCTGGTCGCCTGGCATGTCGCCACCTATCTTTCCGTCCAGGTGGCAGAACTGGTTCCCGCTTTTTCCGAATGGTTCGGGCTGCCGAAAACTAAAAAATTCATCAAAAGCATGATCGTCGGCTTGACAATCTCAGGCATCATTCTTTCAACCCTGCATCAGGGAGCACTGGGAGCCCTTTTTACCTATGCGCCCGGGAAACTGCACCCACTGTGGTATTCCTCCACATTTCAGTGGTTTCATTTCTTCTGCTCCTCCATCTTTGCCGGGCTCTGCATGTTGATTGTGGTCAGCACCCTGTGCAAGACCTTTATGGCCTGGCGCTGTGATGCCAATTTCATGAACAATATAGACAAACTGACCATATCCCTTTCCAAGGGGGCGTCCATGGCCCTGATCACCTATCTGATTATCAAGATACTGGGTGTGGCCCATGATAATGACTGGGAATATCTCGTCTCCGGGTGGGGCCAGTGGTTTTTTATTGAACTTCTGGTTGGGGTTATCATCCCTCTCCTCCTGTTCACCGTGGCTATCAAGGGGAACAATGCCAACCTGGCCCGTTTCGCGGCCCTGGTTGCTGTGTTCGGCATTGCCCTCAACCGTTTGAACACCGCTCTGATCGCCTTTAACTGGCAGCTCTATCAGGAAATCCCGCATCCGCGTGAGATTGGCATAGTCATTACCATCTATACATTATATATAGTAACCTATCGTTTCATTCTTGCCCGTCTGCCGTTGTTGTACACCTGGAAGGATTAAGGCGAAGACGGTTAATGTTGAAAAAAATAACGGATGTGGAAGAACCTAATCTTTATTATATAAAGGATAACGCCATGAAAAAAATCAAGGGATTATCTGTGCTGTTTATAACAACCCTCTGTGTCGCCGTCTGGATCAACGAAGGTGCGAGCGAGGAAAACATTCACGCCAAGATCAAAGGACCGTTTGATACCCCATACGACGTTACCAGGAAATGTCTGAGCTGTCACGAGGAAGCAGCCAAGGATGTTATGAAAACAGAGCACTGGAACTGGCTGCAGAAACAGAGGATCAATAATAAAGAAATAATGTACGGCAAAAAGATGGCTATGACCAACTTTGCCATTACCGTTGACGGCAACTGGCCGCAGTGCACCATCTGTCATATCGGTTACGGCTGGGAAAGCGCCGGTTACGACTTCAATGAAGTAAGCAATGTTGACTGTCTGGTCTGCCATGACACCACCGGCACTTACAAAAAGGCCAAAAACGGCGCAGGCATGCCCAAAGGTTTTACCGGGGAAGAAGAGCGGCGACCGGTGGATCTCTTAAAGGTTGCCCAGAACGTGGGAACACCCAGTAAGAAAAACTGCGGGGCCTGCCACTTTGCCGGTTGCGGTGCCGCCCATGTCAGACACCGGGCTCTTGACCCTTCCTTTAACGACCCTGCACCGGAAGTCGATGTCCACATGTCCAAGGGTGGTGGTGCCATGGAATGCCAGAAATGTCATTACTCCCATGCCAAACACAACATTATGGGCCATTTTGAGGAGATTCACCGCAAAGGCACAGAGTTGATCTATCAGCCCGGTTGTGTGGAATGCCACACAGCAGCTCCTCATAAACTTACCATTTTGAACAGTCACTTTGAGGCCGTGGGCTGCCCGACCTGTCATATACCGACCTATGCCCGGGAATATGCCGCCAAAACCGAGTGGAACTGGTCACCTAAACCGGAGGAAGGAGAAAGAGACATTGAAACCCTGAAACATACACCGGTCAAGAAACTTGGGCAGTTCATCTACCAGAAAAATCTGATTCCGCAGTATGAATGGTATAACGGCAATGATACGGCCTATCTCCGTGGGGACAAGATAAATCCCAACGAAGTGCTCAGGTTGAACGGCCCTGTGGGTAATGTCAACGACGAATACGCCAAAATATTTCCATACAAGACCCACCGTGCCACCCAGATCTACGATAAAAAGTATAATTATCTAATCACCCCGCTGTTGTCCAAGAAAGACGATACCGCCTTCTGGAAGACATATGACTGGAGTGCTGCAGCCAAAAGTGGAATGGCGGCCATCGGCCTGCCCTACAGCGGCGACTACGGCTTTGTCGATAGCATTACCTACTGGCGCATCAACCATGGCGTTGTGCCGGCCAACCAGGCCCTGGACTGTCTTGAGTGCCATGGCACCCATGGCCGAATGGATTGGGAATATCTCGGTTATGAAGGGGATCCCTGGGAAATCGGTGGCCTTACCATTCACCGGCGCAAACATGAAATAAAGAAATAATACCTTAAAAAGAATAATATAAATGAAAATAAAAAGAGGAGGAGCAGACCATGCAACGGCATAAGATAATGGCAATACTCCTGGGGACGACAATCATATTTGGTTTGACTCCGGCGGTCATGGCCTTGGAAGCCCATGATAAAATTCAGGGGCCGATCAGTGACCCCAAAAAAGTAACTCAAAAATGTCTGGAATGTCATGCTGAATCCGCTCAAGAGGTCATGCAGACCCAGCATTGGAACTGGCAGCAGCAACAGGTCGTTAACAACAAGGAGCAACTCTACGGCAAAAGAAACGCCATGACCAATTTCGGTATTGCGGTTGACGGCAACTGGCCCCACTGTACCAGATGTCACATCGGCTACGGCTGGGAGAATGCCAGTTTTGATTTTAAAGAACCGAACAATATTGACTGTCTTGTCTGCCATGACACCACTGGTACATATGAGAAGGCCAAACGCGGGGCCGGCCTGCCAAAAGGGTATACCGAATGGCGTGAACGCGGCAAGCCCGTAGATCTGTTATATGTTGCACGCAATGCGGGTAAACCCAACAAAAAAACCTGCGGTGCGTGTCATTTCGGCGGCTGTGGAGCGGCCCGCGTCAAACATGGCGACCTGGATCCCTCTTTTGCCGGCCCTCCCTTGGAAATAGATATTCATATGGCGGCGGACGGTGCAAACTTTGACTGCCAGAAGTGCCACTATCCGGAAGAAAAACACAACATCATGGGCCACTACATGGCACCCTCTGCAGAAGGCACCTATCAGTCCGGCTGTGTTGAATGCCACAGCGAAAAACCCCATGAATTGAAAATTCTGAACACCCATTACGAGGCTGTGTCCTGCCAGACCTGTCATGTTCCAAACTTTGCCAGACAATACCCGGCTAAGACTGATTGGGACTGGTCCACCCCGGAACTCGAAACCGCCAAGGAAGGCCGCTACGGAAAAATAATCCCGGTCAAGGGTGTCGGCGGTTTCAAATGGAAAAAGAATATGACTCCGCTATACGAATGGTATAACGGCTCTGAACTTGCTTACATCCGCGGTGACGTAATAGATCCTGATACTGTCACCGCCTTGAACAAACCCGTTGGCAGCAAGGATGATAAACACTCCAAGATATTCCCCTTCAAAATCCATCGGGCAAAGCAGATCTATGACACAAAATACAAAACCATTATCACCCCTTTTATTGAGAAGGAGGGTGAAACCGCCTTCTGGAAGACCTATGACTGGGATGCTGCAGCAAAGAAAGGTATGGCGGCAACCGGTCTCCGGTTCAGCGGCAACTATGACTTCACAAACACCATAATGTACTGGCGCATTAATCACGGCGTAGTTCCCGGCGACAAGGCATTAGACTGCCTGGAATGCCACGGCAGCCACGGCCGCATGGATTGGGAGTATCTCGGCTACGAGGGAGATCCCTGGAAAATACCGGGGATATCACGGGCGCCCCATGAATTCCAATAAAAATAATATCAAACTGTTTTATATACAAAAAAAGCCCCTCGGTTATGAGGGGCTTTTTTTTACCTACAAATATCCTTTGTCCGTTATATAATTCCTGCCTCCCTGGCAATGAGTTTCACAATATCGGAACGGGCGATTATCCCGACAATCTTTTTGTTGTCAAGGACTGGAAGCCGCCGAATACGCTTGGTAAGCATAATCCGGGCAATCTCCGGCAGCAAGGTTTCCGGTGAAACGGTGATGACTTTTTCGCGCATGATATCCTTTACAGTGACCTGAGCCGCTTCGGCCAGTTTCTTGTTGAACGGAACCGCCTCAAGGATATAGGCAAAAGATCCGAGCTTATCAATATACCTGGGAAGGGCCATGGCAATGAGGTCCTTTTCGGTGATCATACCGACAAGCTCTTCATTCTCATTAATGACCGGCAATCCGCTTATTTTTAATTTAAAAAGCAGATCTGCCGCCTCACGGACCGTCATTTTCTCGGAAACTGTCGTCACTTCTGTGGTCATTATGTCTTTTGCTTCCATCACATACCTCCTGTTTTACAAAATACAACGGGTTTTAAATGTCCGGGCCAACAGTACCACTTTGTGGTTAAACACATATGCAGTTTAACATAAAAAACCAACGGCTTTAAAAAAAATAAGCCCCTCGACAGAGGGGCTTATTAAAAAGTTCAAGGTAGAACTTCTATTTAATCTTTATTTTACAGGGGTATTGGCGATAGATGTCAGCAGATTCATTGGCACCGGAATCAGGGTGGTACTGTTTTCCGTGGCGCCGATCTCCCGGATGGTCTGGAGATAGCGGAGCTGGATGGCTGCCGGATGCTGATCGATAAGACTGGCAGCCTCGCAGAGTTTGGTCGCAGCCTGCAGTTCGCCGTCCGCATTAATTATGGCGGCGCGCCGCTCACGCTCGGCCTCGGCCTGCTTGGCCATGGCCCGTTGCATGGATTCAGGCAGATCGACCTCCTTGACTTCCACCCTGCTCACTTTGATGCCCCAGGGCTCGGTTTCATGGTCCAGAATTTCCTGCATCTTATGATTGACCGCATCCCGCTCGGAGAGCATATGATCCAGATCGTCCTGACCGCAGATACTCCGCAGAGTGGTCTGGGCAAGCTGGGAAGTGGCGGTTTTATAATCCTCGACCTCTATCAAGGCCTTCACCGGATCGACCACCCGGAAATAAACTACAGCGCTGACCCGCACCGAAACGTTGTCTTTGGTGATAATATCCTGGCCTGGCACATCATGGGTGATGGTCCGGGTATCCACCTTCTCCATTTTTTCAATTAATGGAAAAACAACTGCGATACCGGGCTCTTTGGTCTTGGTAATCTTCCCCATTCTGAAAAAGACACCCCTTTCGTACTGATTTATCATTTTTATCGTGGCATACATCAACATCAAGAATAAGGGAATTAAAAATATTAACCAATAAATCATTGCCATCTCCTCTCCTTTCTCCTTAGCTATTTAAGGTTTACAGAAATTAATACCTGGGTTCCTGAAGAGCGTATATATGAAATTTCAACAAAAATACAAGAAAAAACAGTAGTTTTCCCCTTAAAA
>JAFDCR010000217.1 GCA_019312685.1 Deltaproteobacteria bacterium
GATCTTTGGGGCAGCGATGTTTACATCGCCAGCCGGCACCGGCTTGATGCCGTTGTAGATCACGCTGCTTTTTTGAGTCAGTTCCGGAGAAAAAGAGGCATAACTTTCAAGGGCCGAACGGCAGACAAATATATTTCTATGCCCGGCCCGGTCGGCAAGTCCTGCAATCAAACCGCCGGCCTTCCCGGGGACATTATGCTCGTGAAAGTGCACCAGGGTGCGGTAGCCAAACCTGCGGGCCATGGCAACCGGCAGGGCGCTGCGAACCGTATTCCCGTATACCAGGTCTGGATTCAGGCGGGAAAGAAGCTTTTTAAAGGACCTGGAAAACGGTAGAAAATTCATGATATTGGCACCGATATCCCTGCCGGCCAATGAGAAACGCGGCAGTTCCAGAAAGAACAACTCCACATCCTGGAATTTTTCCAGGCGGTACTGCATCTCGCCCGACCCCGGCAGTACGACATGCACCTTGAAATTTCCCCTGCACGCCTCGATAACCTGATACAACACCTTGTCGGCACCATAGAAGTCGGGCGAATGGGCAATAAAAAGAATGGTTTTAAAGCCAGGCTCAGCCATTACAACTCCAACATCTCTTCATCCCAACTGCATTCGTCCTGCAGTTCGTTATTCGTCATTCGTAGTTCGTCACTCGTCATTTTTTGATCCTTCAATCCTCATTCCTCTTCTCCTCACTCCTCACTTTTCTTCCCTTTGCCTTTTGCCTTTTGCCTTTTGCCTTTTTTTAAAGCCCTCAGTCCTCAAACCTCAGTCCTCAATCGTCTCCTCATCCTGTCAGCGACCGGCTGCAGCATCACAGCCCAATCAAACCTGATTTCGGCAAATTCTCTCATTTCCCTTTGGTATTCCGGATGTTCAACGCGCAGGTTTTCAACAAAATCTATCAGCTGTTTTATCTGGATAGCCGATTCGTCAGGCGGTACTGTCAGAATATAGGGAAAGTCCGCCGAAAAACCGGGGTCACTGGTGGAGGTGACAAAGGGAACCGCCCTGGCGCAGTATTCCCGGTTCTTGAGGTCAGGATTGGTGACCATGCCTTTCCGGTGGACGCCGAGATTACCGATTGCCAGATGTTTTTCCTGGAAAAATCTGTCAAGCGCTTCCCCTGCATGGGCCCCATAAAAAATAACCTGTTCTGCGAGTCCTTTTTCAGCCGTAAGTCTCTTAAGGGGTTCCAGATATAAGCCGTCCCCTACTACATGGAAGTAGACCTTTTGCCCATTGCCCGCTTTCATATAATCTGCCATCCCGTGAAGCATCCTTTCATATCCTGTCCAGTACACAAGATTGGACACGCCGATAAAATGATACACACCTGATGGTTTATTGTACGGGGCCGGTTGAATGGACTCAATATCAACACCGTTCTCTATCCTGATTGTCGGAATTGAAAAAATACTTTGGTATTCACTGTAGGTAATGATGTAATCAACACACCTTTGCAGTTTTCCCCGGTAAGACAGATCTGTCACATACAGATAAAGCCTCCCCGGTTGAGTCAGTGACCTTACCTCCCGGTCATAAGGAAATGTGGCAATTTCCAGAAAAATCGGGATTTCTGATCCGTATAATCTTTTTATGTTTTTCAGAAAAAAGATGAAGTGGCTGTCGGAAAAACTATATCGGATGTAAACAGCGTCAGGGCGATATTTCTTAACCTGGTCGATCAACTCCTGATATTGCTTTCTGTTATATGCGTGGGAACGGATGAGATCCTTCAGAATATTGGCGTCATAGCCATATGGAGCAAAGTCGAACAATTCAACCTCAAAATCAAGTTTCCGGAAAGCCCTGGCCTGCCCCCGGATTTTCTTCTGCACCCCCAGCCATTGTCCGGATTCCCGGCTCATTTTAGGGGTAATAAAAGCCAACCTTTCCATATGCTTTGCACCTGCCATATTCCTGTCATTGCTGATACGATTCGGGGAAATAGCGTTTCAGCAGCAGGGCAACTTTCTGCTTATAGTACCAAAGAGGCTTTTTCCCGAAACGCTCAGTATTGAAAACAGATTCCTGCTCCGCATCCACTGCCGTTATGTCCCTCTGCTGCAGTCTGCCGATTATGGTGCCAACCTCACGGTCATCAGCCAGCCTGCTGCGGACTGCTGCAACATCACCGATAAACTGGGGCGGGATTTCAACCTGCCTGACAATCTCCGAAGCTCCTGCCCGGACCTGGCCGGCGGTGCCGCCGCTGCCGAAAAGCTGGTGGTGTTCCTTTTCCCAGAAGTTCATCTTGATATCGGCATACTCCATTCCGACCAGGGTGCAGATCAGCCTGATAAATTTTTCAGGCTGCTGGACAAACTCATCATAACATACGGACACGAACGGCAGCTCTGTTTCCAGGAAATGCTTGTAATATCTAATGAAAATCATCCGCCAGTAATCACGATTTTTACCCCTCTTCAGAAAAGAAAGGGTGAAGGTTGGCGGCTGCTTACAGATGACCAGGTTCAGAACCCGGCCGTTGTTTCGGAACACCCACTTTTGGTTGTCAACGATCCAGGTGAGATCCTTGGAGGAATCCACAACCCAGTCATAGCCGAATTTCTTAAAAAGAAGCTTGTGAAACCGGTCTTCAATGGTGCGCTTGAATTCCTGCAAATACTCGCATTCCCGGCCGCAGCCGCATGCAGGCTGGAAATGGTGCTTCCGCCAGGGACGATACAGGGCATATGCCTCGCCGCAGGAAAAGGCCTTCGGATCATTGCCGATTATCAGGTCCAGCATGGTGCTGCCCGACCGCTCCGAGCCGCATATATTGATAAGGGTCTTCTGCATGAGTATCTCTTCGGTTTCAGTTATCCTTTGAGAAATGTTCATGGATCAGGGAAACGAGCCGCTGCCTGACAACGCTGAAATCGTAA
>JAFDCR010000218.1 GCA_019312685.1 Deltaproteobacteria bacterium
ATCCGATTAATAAGGCCGCAGAGTTGCTTGAATCAGGGAAGATTGTTGCGATTAAGGGGATTGGCGGCTTCCATCTTGCAGCTGATGCAACCGATGAGAAAGTAATAGCAGCACTCAGGAAGAGAAAGGGCAGGCCCGACAAACCTCTGGCAGTAATGGCCGGGAGCCTCGAAAAAATAAAGGTATTTGCCGACATCACCGCAGAGGATCATGCTAAACTGACCGATCGTTCGAAACCTATTGTTCTGCTGCAGAAGAAGTCCCCGTTTCACCTGGCTCAAAATGTGGCGCCGGACAACCGTTTTATCGGGGCAATGCTGCCATACACCCCGATCCATCATCTTCTCTTCCTGGCCCATAATTTTACCGCCCTTGTCATGACCAGCGGCAACCTTTCCGGTTCGCCCATAGTCAAGGATAATGATGAAGCCTTTGATAAGCTTGCCAATATTGCCGACTATTTTCTCCTGCACGACCGGCCGATCATCACCCAGACGGATGATTCTGTCATTCGTCTCGCCGGGAAAAACTCTGCCGTATACAGGAGGGCCAGATCATATGTACCTTCAGCCGTCAGCCTGAAAAGGGACAGCGGCCGGACAATGGCACTGGGTGCAATCATAAAGAATACGATCTGCCTGACTAAAGGAAATGAGGCTTTTCTGAGCCAGCATATAGGTGACCTTGATAATCTTGACACTCAGGTCCATCAGAAAAAAATTGCCGCCCACTTTCAGTCACTCATGCGGATCGACCCCGATCTTCTGGTGCATGATCTGCATCCGGACTATCCGGGCACCCGCTATGCACTCAGTCAGAAAGAACTGCCTGTTGTCGGCATTCAGCATCACCATGCCCATGCAGTAAGCTGTATGGCCGAGCACGGTCTTGAAGGCCCGGTTATCGGCCTGACCCTTGATGGAAACGGCTACGGCCCCGACCATTCCGTCTGGGGAGGTGAGGTGTTGCTGGCTGACTATCACACCTTTGACCGGCTGGCGCACTTATCCTATGTTGAAATGCCGGGTGGTGAGGCCGCCATCCATGAACCCTGGCGCATGGCCGTCAGCCATCTGTACCGGACATACGGCCCTGATTACAGAAAACTCAAATTGGTTCTGTTAGAGAAATATGCTGAAAAAATCTCTGTCATCGAACAGATGATGGAAAAGTCGATCAATGCACCGCTGACCTCAAGCTGCGGCAGACTTTTTGACACGGCTGCCGCCCTGCTTGGGCTCCGATACACGGTCAGCTTTGAAGGTCAGGCCGCCGCCGAACTGGAAATGCTCCTCGAGCCTGATGATCTCGATAATTCCACATATCCTTTTGAAATCATTAAAACTGAAGAGACTCCCTGGCAGTTGCCTGTGGCCCCGATCATTACCGGGCTGGTTGATGACATTCGGGAAAATATTCCACCACGGCTTATCAGCAGGCGGTTTCACAACACCCTCACAGCATTATTTACAAATATTTGTCGGGATATCAGGGATCGTAAAAATATAAATTCCGTTGTTCTTTCAGGCGGTGTTTTCCAGAATCTGAACCTGCTGCACCAGGTACAAACCGGACTTGAGGCTTTATCCTTTGACGTCTATATTCATGAACAGGTACCGACAAACGACGGCGGGCTCTCCCTGGGACAGGCGGTTGCAGGTAGGGCTGTTTATGAGAAGAAAGTGAGGAGTGAGGTGTAAGGAGTCAGGAGAAAAAGGGGCAGGAGTTTGTCAATCGTCTTCAGTTTTCTATGACCACAACGGGACAAGGGTTCAAGGGTAAAATTTAACTCATTGACATTAATAAAAAAGGATCATGACCAGAACAGCGTTTCAATTAATGCTATAACTTATTGTCATGACAGTTAAAAATAAGTTTTTGATTTTAAACTGGAGTTATTATGGAATGGCTGAATAAATACAGGGACGGTGGGATTGCCGGGAAACTTGCAGGGCTGCTCAAAAAAGAAAAGGTATCGCGGCCTGTCCGTTTTATGGAGGTATGCGGTACCCATACAGTATCCATATGCCGTCACGGAATAAGAGATCTGATGCCGCCTGATATCACTCTCACTTCAGGACCGGGATGCCCTGTGTGCGTCACTGCAACCGCCGATATAGATACCTTCATCAAGGCCGCTGAACTGGAGGGTTCCATTATTACAACCTTTGGAGATCTTCTCAGGGTGCCCGGCAGCAGATTTTCCCTGCAGGACGCCAGGGCCGAAGGTGCAGATATCAGGACGGTATATTCGTCACTTGATGCACTCCAGATTGCCCGGGAAAATCCCGGCCGGCAGGTAATCTTCCTGGGCGTAGGCTTCGAAACAACCACTCCAACGGTCGCAGCCGCGATAATAACGGCTGAACAGGAAGGGCTGGAGAATTTTTCCGTCATCTCCTCCCATAAAGTCATACCTCCTGCCCTTGGGGCCCTCCTGGCAGATCCTGAAATTCAGATCGACGGCCTTATCTCGCCGGGGCATGTCTCTATCATGATCGGGGCCGATGCCTACGAACCTTTTGTGAAAAAATACAATATTCCGTGTGTCATAGCCGGTTTCGAACCTGTTGACATCCTCAAGGCGGTCGTCATGCTTGCCGAACAGGTTAAAA
>JAFDCR010000219.1 GCA_019312685.1 Deltaproteobacteria bacterium
GTCTTCTCTTATCAGAGAATAGAGTTCTTTTTTTAAATAATGATCATCTTCCATGAAAACCGAACTCCCTCAGAATTAAACAAGTCTTAATCAATGAGTTGATATAACTGCCAACAAAAAAATTTTCTTCGGGCGTCTTGAAAACGTTATCTCGCCCCTTCTCTCATTAATCAATTTGAGATTGTATCTATTTCATTATCTGCAATTAAAAACTTTTTACCATACCAGGAGGACATCTTCATTTACTATCGTTCTTATCAAATCAACGGCTTGCCCACATCTTAACTTTCAAAAGTTACGATTACTTTCCACTATGAATGCTTTCCAATTTAGAATGAGCAGCTTCCCTTTCTGCTGGCAATCAGAAACGACTTACTTGCCGGGTTGATGGCATTGTTAAGTTTTAATACTTTCCGATTTTCTTATAAACCGAAAATAGGCAAACTTCTGCTCCTTACTTGCTGGTGAAATATGTATCTCGCTGCTCTCTTCTGCTAACTCAAAACCTTCTCCTAACTCAGCTATAAGTTTATTTGCATCATATTGAATAATATCGAGACCACTACATTTTGTCGGCCCACCAATTGCAAATGCAGCAATAATTAAATGCCCGTTCGGCTCCAACGTCCTTTTTAACACCTTAACGTAGTCACGTCTGTCGGACACGTCTGTCAAAAAATGAAAAACTGCCCGATCATGCCACAGAGAAAACTGGTGAGGGGCTTTAAAAAGGATTACATCCTCTTCATACCATTCAACTCTGCTTGCGTTATCTCCAAGCCTATCTTGGGCGTAAGCAAGAGCTTTTGCGGAAATGTCTAAAACTGCAACGTTTGTATAACCTTCATTACACAGGTATTCCACCAGTACAGAGGCACCTCCTCCCACATCAATAATTGGCGCATCATGAGCAAGATGAGAATTGCGGATAAGCTGCAATGACAAAGCTGGTTCCTTTTGGTACCAACTCACCTCCTGTGGTGTTTTATCTCCGTAAATCTTTTCCCAATGCGTCTTTCTATCAGTCATATCTATGATGATTCCTGGAAAAATTATGCAAAGTGAAATTCAATTCTTGCCAAAATAGAAACTATTTTCCGGCAAAAGTCGAGTGAAGGTGTGTACTGGCAATAGTAATTATGAGAGCTGGCCGTTCAGTTTTGATGGATAGCAGCTATACGTAACTTTCAAAAAGTATACCTCAATTCAGCATAAAAGCTCCTTCCCTCCATGGGATAATCATTGGGGATAGGAATAAAAACGTTGTCTGTGGCCTTGGGATCGTATGGGCTAGATTCCCGCGCATCTTCGTCAAACAGATTGCGGACCGCCAGGGCCACATCCCAGTGCTTGGCAATGTTCTTGCGCTTGATGCTTAGATTGACAAGATCGTAATCGTCGATATCGTCCCGGGTGTCGCCTGCTGCTCTGTGGCGATTGCCTATCCAAAAGTACTGAATATCCAGCGACCAGCCGGGCAAAAATGCCCAGTGCGGATTAAGATAAAATTGCAATTCCGGCGTATCAATAACATCTTCATTGGTTACATCGTTCTCGGAGCGCTGGTAGGCAAGATTGGCCCGCAGCCTGAAGGTTTCATGAGCCAGCCAGTCAACCTCCAGTTCAAGGCCGTGCCCCGTCTGTGCGGTAATATTTGTTGAGACATCAGGCGTTACAGGTGGGGCGCCGCCTATATAATCGATTAAGTCTTCCGCCTCATTGTAAAATAGGTTCAGAGCAGTGCGCAGCACCTCAGTTGGCTGGTAGTCAAAAGCCAACTCTATCGTCTCGATCTCCTCGGGCGTGATGTTTGGATCCCCAATAGCTACCGGGTTATTTTTAGCATACTGCTCGCCAAAGGACGGCGCCCGGAAGGCCTGGCCATAGAGAAGCTTGGTGGTCAGATAGTGGCGGGTTTCCCAGACCAGCGCGATTCTGGGATTAATGGAAGAACCGAAGTCGCTGTAATTATCATACCGGACCCCAGCGGTCAGTTCCCAGTGACGGGCAAAGTTCCATTCATCCTGAATCAATGCATACCAGAGACGGCGGGTTGCACTACTTATGTAAATATGATCCGGGTCGGTGACATGGACCATTTGTCCGAATTGATCGGCCCCTGCCGCGGGACCGAAATTTTTATATTGATCCGGCTCGAAATCCCAATACTTGATCCCTGCCCCCAACCGCACCAAGTGGTTGTTGAACCCTTCATAAGCCGGAATGATTTCAGCGCCGCCGCCATGCATAGTGCTGATCGGATTCCCGAGCATATTGAGGAAGACGGAAGGGAAATACTGTAGAAACAAGTCTTCCCATTTATAAATGTAATGCAGTCGGGCGGTAAAATTCCAGTCGTCTACCAGATTGTCATTCTGGTATGTAAGATCTGCTAAAAAGTTTTTCTGCTCGAGTTCGTTATTATAGGTAAGAGTCTGGGCGCCGCCCGGCCCGCAGGCAGATTCCTGCACGGAGCCGTAGAGTCGGAGGCTGAAATTATTCTTACGGGCCAGTAGGTTGGCGTCAAGAAGTCTGTACCGGGTATCCAACGGTCCTGGGGCATTGGATAGCGCGGCGGCACCAAGAAAATGCAAGCGATCCCGGTCGACGATCCGGTCGTCATCTCCGTCGGTCTCCTGCCACTCAACCCCGAAGGCCAGGTCCCATCCCCTGTGCTGACCGCCGTACTGGAACCATGCGTCATAGGTCTCAAAGGAACCGGCCCTGAAACCTGTCTTGACGCCGTCGATCCCGAAGTTGTCCTTAGTGATTACGTTGATCACGCCGCTGAATGCATCCGCGCCGTATAATGCCGAGCCGGGACCGCGCACGACCTCCACCCTGGAGATCATGGAAACCGGCATTTTGTACGTATCCGTACGATTACCAGCATACGGTGATTGATACGGCACGTTGTTGATCAGCATCAGGACATGGGGGTTTTTGCTGTTATAAATGCCGCGGATCGACCAGATATTGGTAAAATAAGACAAACTGGAGGGGAAAATATGTATGCCCGGTACCGTCTCCAGCACCTCGTCCAGGGTGGTGGCGCCGATATTTTCGATGTCCTCTGCCGTGATGACGCTGGCTACGGCCGGCGCTGTGCGAATAGGCTTAGGTGTACCGGTGGCAGTGGCTACAATGAGTTCCTCCCAATCGTAAAACAGCAATAAATCGGCTGCTGTTTCCGGGACTATGTCAGAAGGTTCAAGTGCAAAGGAAATTGAATATACGGAGAGCAATACAAAGAATGTTAAGACTGTTTTCATCAAACCCGTGATATTTCTACATGTGCCTGAAAATTTTCTGGTGTTGCTCCTCAATGAAGCCGCACTTCCGGTATTTATTATCCTACCATTGTTGTCGATAAAGTGGTGAAAATTAGTTTATATCACCATCTTTAAAAAGTACAAGCCACCTAAATAGAAATTAATTCAAGATAAAAAGTCAAAATCAAAAGTGCAGATGGCTAATAGGAGGATTTTATCAGTTGTTGCTTGCCATAATCTTAACTTTTGGATGGTGCAGGGCGCGTTAAAATGTATTATTAAAATGTAGACATACCTGTTCCTTCCATCCAGCGGTAAATAAGCTTGCGATAAAAAAAACTATCTTCATATTCAGAATAGTCAATACTGTATTTTATACCATCTTTATTATTCCATTGAAGATTTATAAACTCTTTCATATTCACAAATAATGATGAATTTGCTGGCCCATATACAGCGATGTCAGTTTCAAGGTTCAGATTGTTGAGATTTCTTCTCGTAAAGTTAGCCGATCCCAATATTGCAACACTTTGTCCATGTAAATATTCTGCCAATAGCATTTTTGTGTGTGACTGTTCCCCATGTGTATTACTCCACCTAACAGGAATGCCCAGCTTCACAAGTTCTGAAGCTACTTGTCTGTTCGGGATACCATTTTTTTTACGCCCAAAAGCGTCTTTGTTAGGGTCAAGAATTACGCGCACTTCAGCTCCACGGTTAAAA
>JAFDCR010000220.1 GCA_019312685.1 Deltaproteobacteria bacterium
CTGAAGTTCGGGAAACTGACGATCACCTTTCTGCCGATCACCAGGAGCGCTTTGAGTAATCTTTCGGGATAATAAACCTGCTGCAGCGTCTGGCTGAGAATAACATAATCAAAGGTGTCTTCCTGGTAATCAAGTACCTCCTCATTGATATCACCCTGCAATACTGATAAACCCTTTGCAATACACAAAGCGACCTTTGATTCACGGTTCTCAATACCTATCCCGTTGACATCTTTATTTTTTTTCAGATATAGAAGTAATTCGCCTTCACCACAGCCAAGATCCAACACCTTTGAGCCCGGTTTTATCCAGGAGGCAATGACCTGAAGGTCAAAACGTTTAAGCTGCGGTTCAGCTGTGTCAGTTCTCGGAGTCATTTAAAATTTCTTTCTGAATTCAACATAATTGTTGTCCAGAAAACCTTTAATCAGAGATGATAATCTCTCGTTATGAAGCAAAAATGCATCATGTCCCCATTCCGCTTCAATTTCACAAAAACTTACATCAAGGTTGTTTTTTTTCATAGCCTTGACCATACCCTTTGACTGATATGTCGGATATAACCAGTCAGAGGTAAAGGAAATAACTAGGAATCTGGCATTTGTTTTTGCAAATGCTTCTGCCTCGGAACCGCCGCCATGCTGTCTGCGGAGGTCAAAATAGTCTGCAGCCTTGGTTATATAGAGAAATGAATTCGCATCAAAGCGGTCAACGAATTTCTGTCCCTGGTAACGCAGGTAGCTTTCAACCTGGAAATCCGCATCAAAGTTGAAAGAAAAATCACTTTTATTCTGCAGGCGCCTGCCGAACTTGAGGCGCATTGCTTCATCAGAAAGATAGGTTACGTGTCCGACCATCCTGGCAAGAGCAAGACCAAGGTTGGGCTTTTCTTTACCGTAATAATTCCCATTATTCCAATTGGGGTCCGCCATGATTGCTTGACGGGCAACCTCATTAAAAGCAATGGCAAGGGCTGAATGCCTGGTAGTTGTGGCCAAGGGAATGGCGGAATAAACCATCTCAGGATAACGGACAGCCCATTCAAGCACCTGCATGCCGCCGATGGAGCCGCCGACTACAGTCAGAATCTTTTTGATACCGAGATGATCCAGCAGGGCCTTCTGGGCTTTTACCATGTCTCCTATTGTCACTACCGGAAAGTCAAAACCGTATGGCTCCCCCGTATCCGGGTTGATGGAGGACGGCCCGGTTGAGCCCATGCAACTTCCTAGGATATTGGGGCAGATGATAAAATACTTATCCGTGTCAATACCTTTTCCAGGACCAACCATAATGTCCCACCAGCCTGGTTTCTGGTCCTCCTCGCTGTAATAACCCGCTACATGGGAATCGCCTGAAAGTGCGTGCAGTACTAGGATAACATTACTCTTGTCCTCATTGAGTGTGCCAAGCGTCTCATAGGCTATGGTGATCGGGCCGAGACGGGCATTGCTCTCAAGGACCATGGAGTCAGGAGGTTCAGCAAATCTGAAGAACTTCTTTTCTACAAGCCCAACAGAGACACCGTTTTTATCATGTTCAATATATTCGCTCATTTTATAAGCTAAATAGCTGTCAGCATATAGCTGTCAGTAGATACTTTACTATGAATTAAATATTCAAATGTTGGAAAAGTCTAATCATAACCATTAATTTAAGGTGTTTATAATTTAAATATAAATGTAATGGCAAAAAGAAAATAAATATTTATC
Source organism: Deltaproteobacteria bacterium (assembly GCA_019312685.1). GTDB lineage: Bacteria > Desulfobacterota > Desulfobulbia > Desulfobulbales > BM004 > BM004. The sequence goes on from JAFDCR010000220.1 coordinate 1,713, forward strand.
TCTATTGGAAAAAAGCTGGATGCTGGATGCTGACCGCTGACTGCTAAAGGCTATCCAATGCCTGTCCCAGGTCATAACAAATATCTTCAACATCCTCTATCCCGACCGACAGCCTGACCAGATCAGCGTGGATGGACAGGGCCTCTCTTGTCGGTTCATCAAAGGAGAGGTACTGGGATGAGTAAGGGTGAATGATCAGGGTTTTGCAGTCACCAAGATTTGCCAGATGGTAGATCATTTTCAGATTATTGATGAATTTGAAACTGGTCTCCTGGTCGCCCAGACCAAATGCCATCAAGCCTGAAAAGCCTTTGCCGCCGAACTGTTTTTTAGCAGTTGCATGTGAAGGGCTGTCTTCGAGTCCCGGGTAGTTGAGCCATGAAATCTCCGGACGCTCTCTCAGGTACCGGGCGACGCTCAAGGCATTTTCCATATGCCTCTCCATACGGAGAGCCAGGGTGTCAATTCCGATCATGGTCAGGTAAGAGTGCAGTGGCGCCTGGGTGGTGCCGAAATTGATATGGTGTTCACGCCAGACTTTATCCGTGAAGGCCAGGGGTCCTTTACGGTCAATAAATGGTTTAAAATCGGGAAACCTTCCAGAATTCGCCCAGGGAAAGGTACCTCCGTCAATAACAGCCCCACCTGTAGCATCTCCATGGCCGCTGAGATATTTTGTTGTCGAGTGGATAACAATATCTGCCCCAAGTTCCAGTGGACAACAAAGGTAAGGGGTTGCCATTGTATTGTCAACAAGGAGTGGAAGGCCGTGACGATGGGCTATTTCGGCAGCCTCTGCCAAGTCGGGAACATCCATTTTGGGATTTCCGATGGTCTCAAGGTAGACAAACCTGGTTTTATCATTAATGGCATTTTCAATGGCAGACATGTCGGTGGATTCGACAAATCTGGGAGTAACATCGTATTTTTTGAAGATGTTTGCAAAGAGCACGTAGCTTGACATGAAAAGCGAGTTGCCAGTGACAAACTCATCGCCAGCACGTAAAAGTGCCAGGCAGGCATTGGTAACAGCAGCCATGCCTGAAGACATTACTACAGCAGCCTGGCCCCCTTCCAGAGCGGCAAGCTTCTGCTCTAAAACCCTGTTTGTCGGGTTGGTCAGCCGCATGTAGATATGATCTGTTGTCTTACCGCCGAATGTCTGGCTCAGGTTTTCTGCAGTAGGGTGAGCATGGGATGCAGTCTGGAAGATGGGTGGCAGTGTTGAACCTTCCCACTTTTCAGGGCTCAATCCGTCATGTATGACCCTGGTATTGAAGTGTTTATCTTTTTTCAGAGTCATGCTTTGATTCCTTTTTTATCCTTGCTTATGTTAGTTTTTATGAAAACAGGTAGACAGGGAACAGCTCTCGGCAGGCAATCTGGCCACTGGTCAATAGCCAGGTAAGTAACACAGAGTTTAAACACGCAGAACTAACTATCTAGAGTGTTTATGGGTCGTCGCATGGTTGTTTTCAGTTAGAGGTTTGGAGGTTGCTTGC
>JAFDCR010000221.1 GCA_019312685.1 Deltaproteobacteria bacterium
GATCTTCTTCTCGGCCAAGCCTTCCTTGAGGTCGCTGGCAGCAAGATCCAATGTGTTTTCAACGGCTTTTTCCAGGTTAACCTTGAGAACCAGATGCATGCCGCCCTGCAGATCAAGTCCCAGTCTCAATCCTTCAGGGGCCAAATATTTGCTTATCCACTTCGGTGCTCCTTTATAGAGGGTCGGTGTCAGAATGATCCCGGCCGAGACGATCATGAGCAGCAAAAGCGCTATTTTCCATTTAAGAGTTTTGTTCATCCAGCAAGCTCCTTCGCTTCGAAAAAATTAACTATCCTGAACAGTTAATTTGCCGTAAACAATATTTTTAAAGAAAGGGTCCGGCTGAACTCCAGCCTAACCCGGAACAGGTTTCATGCTTGAACTGCTTAATCCTGAAATTCCCTTCACTCCACAGGAAAGAAATAGGCGATTATACCTTAGATAGAGAAAGTGTCAAATTGCTTTTACATATTAACCAGCAGGAATAATTCACCTATTATTGCCTGTTTATGGCAGCAGCCATACATCCGGCCCCAAAACCGTTGTCAATATTTACAGTTGCCACACCCGGTGCACAGCTGTTGAGCATGCCCAGTAGAGCCGTAATCCCTCCAAATGATGCTCCATAGCCCACACTGGTTGGAACTGCGATTACGGGTTTATCAACCAGGCCTGCAACCACACTCGGCAGGGCACCTTCCATGCCTGCAACAACAATTAAAACAGCTGCACTGCTTAATGCTTCCCTCTGGGACATCACCCGATGCAAACCGGCCACCCCGACATCATACAGTTTATCAACAGGATGTCCCAGGTAGCGTGCAGTAAAAAATGCCTCTTCGGCGACCGCCATATCAGATGTCCCTGCAGATATGACCAGAATTGTTCCCCTACACTCCTGATCAACTTTTTTTTCAATATTGCCTATCAGCATTCCGGCAGTTTCATGGTAGGTCAGTCCCTTAATTTTATTGCAAATCTTTTCCGCCTTCTCAGGACTTACCCTGGTGGCCATAACCAGTGATGGTTTGTCCAGCATAGCGTCAAAAATCAACCCGATCTGCTCTGCGCTTTTATCTTCACCGTATACTACTTCAGGGAATCCTGTCCGCAGAGCCCGCTGGTGATCAAGACAGGCAAAATCCGTGGTCTCAGAGGGCCAACCTTTAAGCTGTTTTACAGCTTCTGCAATATCAATGGAACCTTCCCTGACATTTTCAAGCAGCTTTCTTATTTGGCTTTCATTCATGACTTTAAATCCGTGACATAGTATTACTTAAGTTGATTTTCGTCTGCCTTTGAATACTCAATCCGATGTTGCCTTTCCACGGTAAAATTTACTCTACTTCCAAGTCTATTGCATTCCTGCTGCAAGTTTCCTAGAATATCAGATAATCTGCAAGCTATCCTATGTTTTCAAAACCTATAAACATTATTCAGAAAACCTCAACAGGTGATGCAAAAAAACAATTCCATCCAGAACAACAGGGCAATGCAAATAGCGGCAAGGGTGGCATTTGTCACCTCGCTTGTTCTGCTTTTGGCAAAATTCGGTGCCTATTTCCTTACCGATTCAAAAGCAATACTGTCTGATGCCATAGAATCCACTATTAATGTTATCACGGCAGCTTTTCTAATGCTTTCCATTGCTGTCAGCAGCAAACCGGTGGATGAAAACCATCCGTACGGCCACGGCAAGATAGAATCATTTTCTGCCGGCCTGGAGGGCGGTCTTATTATTTTGGCAGCTGTTGCCATCCTCCTGGAGGCAGTTCCTGCTTTTTTCACACCGCAGCCACCCAGAAACCTGGGTTCGGGAATATATATTATCGGCGCAGCAGGGGTAATTAACCTGATTGTCGGCGCCTATCTTCTGCAAGCCGGCAAAAAGTATAAATCAGAAGCCCTCAGTGCTGACGGCAGACACCTCCTCACGGATTTCTATACCAGTGCCGGTGTCATCATCGGGTTATTGCTTTACAGTCTTACAGGATTCCTCTGGCTTGATCCATTGGTCGCCTGCCTGGTAGCGCTCAATATTCTCATTCCCGGTATTCGGCTGTTAGCGAAATCATTTAAAAATCTGATGGACGAAGCCGAACCTGAACTCCTGGAGCGGATTGTACAGGGACTCAACACAATCAAAAAGCCGGGCTGGCTTTATCCTCACAAGTTAAGGGCTTTGCGTTCAGGGAGATACCACCATGTTGATCTGCATATTTCCCTTCCCCATTACTGGACCTTAACCCAGGTACATGAAGCTGAGCAGGAGATAACAAAAGCTCTACTGGAGGCCATCGGCGAGGAAGGTGACATTATGATCCACGTAGATCCGTGCGAGCCTCCCTACTGTCCAGTCTGCGAGGTTGATGACTGTTCTGAAAGAAAGACCGCTTTCAGAAATACCACCCACTGGTCCGTCAATGAGGTTATCTCAGCCAGAGCCGAGAACAACTGAATCAATACGCTTCATTCAACCATTATGCCCGAATCCAAATCCTATCACCGGACTGCCAGAATCTGGGAAAAAATTGTCGTTGAAACAGATTCCCGCATGACAGAGGCGATTGCAGCGTACCTTGCGGCTCTGTCCGGCAGCGGCGTTGAAATATCCACTGTTCAGGACGACCGGATAAATATAAAAAACGGGCCGGTCAGCAGCGAAAAAATTATTGCCTATAGGTTATTAGATTCACCTGAAAATGATAGAAATGAGAATCCGGAAATAACAGCTGGTCTCAGGGAATTTCTTGAGCGGCTGTCTCATATCTTTCCCGATTGCCCTCCGCCAAGATTCAGGACCGACATGCTGGAAGAGGAGGACTGGGGCAAAATCTGGAAAAGTTTTTTCAGAACATTCCAGGTCACTCCAACTCTGACCATCAAACCTTCATGGGAAGAAGACAGTCAAGCCGGTGCCGATGACCTTGACAACCTTGTAATTGAAATGGACCCCGGCCTGGCCTTCGGCACCGGTCATCATGCGAGCACCCAGTTAGCCCTCCTGCTCCTGGAGCAGCTCTTTCTGGAAAATGATGTTCAATCTTTCACAGAAATCCTGGATGTGGGTACAGGATCGGGTATCCTGGCAATGGGCTGCGCCCTTTTCGGGGGAGAGAATATTCTGGCAGTTGACAATGACCCGGATGCAGTAGAAGCGGCAGCCGCGAACGTAAAAAGGAACCTGTTGAACGACAAAATAATGGTCAGTGCTCAGGATGTCGTATCATTACAATCCGGATTTGACCTGATTGTTGCCAATATAACCCGTGACACCCTCACTGACATGGCTGATACCTTGACCGGCCTTCTTAATCCTGGAGGATATCTCGTTCTGTCAGGCATAATGAAAGGCGACCAGGAAAATTCCATCCGAGAGGTTTACACCGGTAAAGGGTTGAACTTTATTCAATCCATTACCAGGGATGAATGGGCCGCCTTGCTATTGCAGAAAATCAATTAAAAAAACGATGAGGACTCTATGCGCCGATTTTTTGTAGATCCGGAAAACATCACCGGTTCAACCGCAATCCTGATTGACCAGGAAGCCCATCATGTCGCAAAGGTTCTGCGTCTGAAAACCGGCACAACCATCACCCTGTTCGACGGAAGCGGCTCGTATTATGAAGCGCTACTGACGAAAATTTCTCCCGGCCTGATTGAAACAAAGATAGTCGCCATTACCCCGTACATCGACACCGGTGATGAATCCCGGCCGACACTGCACCTTGCAATGGGGCTGCTCAAGGGCAAGAAAATGGATATTGTAATCCAGAAGACAACAGAACTCGGAGTTGACACCCTGCATTCCTTTTATTCCCGTTACTGCGCAGTAAAAGAACATAGTGACAAACGTTTATCGCGTTGGGAAAAAATAGCCTTGGAGGCATGCAAGCAGAGCAACCGCCCCAAACCACCGTCAATAACTCCACCACAGGACTTCGACAGCCTGCTTGCCGTATCAGGAAATGATAAGCACGATTTACGGCTAATTTTCTGGGAAAATCAGACCGGACAAAAATCCATCCGAGAAATTTTTACCCAAGTTGAAAAAATCCATTCCATAATGATCATCATCGGCCCGGAGGGCGGGTTCAGCCCCGATGAAGTCGACCGGGCTGTTGATGCCGGCTTTGAACCCGTGACCATGGGCACCAGGATCTTAAGGGCGGAAACAGCTGCCATTGCTGCAGTATCTGTTATCCAGCATGAATTGGGCAATCTGGCCTGAACAGTCTACTCAATATCACATTTCCTGATTTTAGAAAAAGCCGCCCAAAAGCAACCACTTAAAATAAGGAATTACCATAGATAATATGTATCCTTACATTTTCCCGGGACAGTTGCCCCCAACATTAACAGGTGTTTTGCATGTTTGGTGACAAACCGGTAAAATAATTTATCCCTGTTCGTAAAAAATATTCGACTGCGGGGCCTGGGCCCAATTATTTACTATTTTTTATTTTAGAGTCAGTTTATCGTTTGCCGGGCCTATGGCTGATTCACTGAATTACGGCAGATGAAGCATCCTTTCTGCCGTCTGCCTGATAAGGGTCTGAATTTTGCTGTGATGTCTCTGGGTATATTATTGCAAAGATTCTATGATGAAACCTCGGAGGAGATATGCTGGAAAAAATATACGGCAAATATTGGAAAACTGTAATCGACACAATGCTTGAAGGGTTGATGCTTGTCGAACCTGATGGCAAGATTATCTTTGTTAACCGCGCCTTTGAGCAGCTTACAGGCTATTCCAATGAGGAAGTGGAAGGCGGGTCATGCGAAATGCTTGGCTGCGACACCTGTTTCGGCACCAAGGCGGAGGGCAGGGATAAGTACTGCGCCCTGTTCAAAGAGGGCGAGGTGAGGAGACGCAAGTGCGTTTTTCATAAGAAAGACGGCAGCCAGGTTCATGTCCTTAAAAATGCGGCCCTGATCAGGGATGACAGCGGCAAGGTTGTCGGCGGCGTTGAAAATCTCACTGACCTCACTTCTCTGGTAGAAAAAGATGAGGTCATCCTGCGCCTCAAAAAACAACTGTCCTGTGAAGACGGTTTTCATGGAATGCTTGGCAAATCTGCCGCCATGAAAAAGGTATTTGACCTTATCGCCAGTGCAGCATCGTCAGAAGCCCCGGTCGTCATCTATGGCGAATCCGGAACCGGCAAGGAACTGGCTGCGGCTGCCATCCATCGTTTAAGTGGACGTCACAACGGTCCCTTTATCAAGGTCAACTGCGCCGCCCTTAATGAAAACCTCCTGGAGAGCGAACTTTTCGGCCACGTCAAAGGAGCTTTTACCGGGGCGGACAGAACCAGGGTCGGTCGTTTTGAAGCGGCAAACAATGGCAGCATATTCCTCGATGAAATCGGCGATCTGCCCTTGACGACCCAGACAAAGCTGCTCAGGGTTCTGCAGGAAAAAGAGTTTGAAAGGGTGGGAGACAACCGTCCCATTAAGACAAGTGTCAGAACCCTGGCGGCCACCAACAAGGATTTAAATAAACTCATGCAGGAGGAACTCTTCCGGGAGGATCTCTACTACCGGATAAACGTCATCCCAATTTATCTGCCTCCTTTACGTGAACGGCTTGATGACATACCGCTGCTTACAGACGCCTTTATCCACCGGATGCAA
>JAFDCR010000222.1 GCA_019312685.1 Deltaproteobacteria bacterium
AAAGGCCAGAGGGTGCCGATCTTTACAATACCGACTCTTTTCTCAACACCAAGCCTTTCTATAGCTTCCAAGGCGTAATCGTAACTGACGCCGCTGGCAAAAACGGTCAACTCCGGTTTTTCCGGACCGGTGTAAAGATTAAAGGGGCTGTCCCTGAAGTGATCTTGAAGTAAATCAAGTCTCTCATGAACCATGGGGTGAAATCGGGCCGCTGTAATGAATCTTTGCTGAAGAGGGAAACTGGGTGAATCCTTTGCGGGTTTGATCGGCCCCAGTTTTACGGTTCCTCGAGCGTGGCAGATACGGGTAACCAGCCTCACGATTACGGGAAGTCTCACTGCCTCGGACACCTCATAGGCCCAGGCCAGCATATCCTTTGCCTCCTCCGGGTTTGCGGGTTCCAAAAGGGGAACATGGGCTGGCGGCGCCAGGTAGCGCGTATCCTCTTCCTTGACGCTGGAATGGGCACCGGGGTCGTCGGAAACTACAATTACCAGGCCTCCTCTGGTGCCGGAAAGCGGCAGGGTGGTTAAAAAGTCCATGGCCACGTTCAGACCGTCCGCCTTCATAACCGAAAGGGCCCTTAGGCCTGCAAACGACCCGGCCGCCGCAACCTCCAAGGCCACTTTTTCATTGATGGACCACTCTGCGTAAATACCTTGGGCGCGGGCCACGGCGGCCAAGCACTCCACAATTTGCACAGAGGGCGATCCGGGATAGGAAGCAACCAGCCGCACGCCGGCCTCGAGGGCGCCCCTTGCCGCTGCCTCGTTACCCGTAAGCATACACCTTTTTCCCGGTTCATCCAGATCCCAGTAAAATTTCGGCATCATACAACTCTCTGTTTTTTATGTGACGAATTGTTAAGGCTTCATCCCTTTCATAAATTACGCGACTTTTATCATGCGAAATAGAAGGTTGACAACTAAAAAAGGAGTAGTTTATTCAATCGATCGAGAGGAGAAAGATGTTTGCCCATGGAATTTCATCCACTCAATGAAAAAGATATAAAGCGGCTAAAATCCATGGTGAGCCCGGATCGTTCATCCACAGGCGCATCCAATCTGGATCTTCATTCAAGAGACATGTCCCGACATCCCGCCTGCCGGCCGGAGGTTGTAATATGGCCCGTAAATAGGCGTGAAGTATCGCAGATTCTTGGGTATGCCAATCAGAACACAATACCTGTCACCGCTTGGGGGGCGGGAACCAGTTTAGAGGGAAACCCGATACCGTTGCGCAGGGGAATCGTACTGAATTTTTCCCGTATGAACCAGATACTAGATATCCGGGAGGCGGATTTTCAGGCCGATGTTGAACCGGGGGTTATTTACCAGGACTTGAATCACAAGCTCAGACATTCAGGCCTGTTTTTCCCTCCCGATCCTGGTACCCAGGCCACCGTTGGCGGGATGATAGCCAACAACGCCAGCGGTACCCGAACGGTGTGTTATGGTTCCACCAAGAATCATGTGCTGAGACTGGTTGTCGTCTTGGCTGACGGGGAGGTTGTGGAAATTGGCAACCGAGCCCCTAAAACATCTTCAGGATACGACCTGGTTCACCTCTTTGTGGGATCTGAGGGAATGTTGGGCTTGGTGGTGGAAGCCACTGTTCGCCTGGCAGGCATAGCGGAAGAATTTGCGTCTGCTGTCGGCACTTTTCCAAGCGTGCAGTCAGCCGGAAAGGCGGTATTTGAGATTATGCGCTCAGGGGTCGATCCTGCTGCACTCGAGCTATTGGCCCAGGAGTGCATTGATCTCATCAATCGTGAACAAGACATGGGCTTAAATGTTCTGCCCACCCTTTTTATGGAATTCCATGGTCCCACACAGCGTCAACTCTCTGACATTTTAGAAATTGTCCATGAAATCTGCCTTCAGAAGGGTTGTCAAGAATTCAGACCGGGACTCGACAGAGCCGAAAGGGATCGTCTCCTCAAAGCCCGGTATGGATTGGGTGAAATGATAAGGCGTAACCATCCCGATCAGTCCAGAATAGTGATTGATGTCGCGGTTCCCGTTTCAGCCTACCCTGAAATGATTGTTTTTGCAATCGAAGAGGCCCGGAAAGTAAAAACTGCTACGGCATATACGTTCGGTCACGCGGGAGACGGTAATATTCACCTCGTGATTGGTGCAAAAGAAGGTGGACCGGAGTGGGCGGAAATTGATGAAGCAAATAATCGTATTGTGACAAAGGCCTTGGCTATGGGGGGCACGGCGACGGGTGAACACGGAGTCGGCATAGGAAAAACGAAATTCATGACCTTGGAGCACGGAAAATCCCTCGAGTGGATGAAAAAAGTGAAATTTCTCTTCGACCCTAAGGGCATTCTAAACCCTGGAAAAATGTTTCCCTAAAATGGGGAGCGTGAAGCACCCTGCCCTGAAAGGCGCGATCTGCCGAGGGGCAGGCCAAAAAGATGTTCCGATTGCCACTGTGGTTGCGCCAGCCCGCGCGAGGGGTATTTTTTGGACGGCCAGATGATCACTTCGGCGCAGGTTGTTGCCCAAAGATATTTTCGCTGGGTCTAAAACGTTTTTTGGCCGGTTTGCCGGGAAACGAACAGGTTAACTATGAAGGTTCAACTGCCACAACTCTTATGGGATGGAAATACGACGCTTGATATTGAACTGCCCGATGATTGGCAGGTGGAAATTTGTCCCATGCGAGGAGCGACGCGCAAGCCGTTAACCATCGATCAAATGGAGACCGCGATTCAGAATCCTATCGGTTCTCCGCCGCTCAGAATATTAGCCGAGGGAAAAAGAACGGCGGTTGTCATTTTTGACGATATCACCAGACCCACCAGAACCCATGAGCTTGCCCCGATTGTGCTCGGGGAGCTGGCGGCGGGCGGTATTGAAGAGGAAGACATCACGTTTGTTTGCGCCCTCGGTGCCCACGGTGCCCACAGGCAACATGAGTTCCGCAAAAAACTAGGCACCAAAATTGTAAATAAGTTTCGAATTTTCAACCACAATCCCTACGAGAATTGTGTAGAAGTGGGTACCACTGGCCGGGGAACCAAGCTGCTGGTAAACAGGGAGGTG
>JAFDCR010000223.1 GCA_019312685.1 Deltaproteobacteria bacterium
ACCGACGTGACAGATTGGTTAGGTTGCAAACACAAGACAATCAACATTTATCAATGGAATTTTTCGCGAGCCAATATAAACACAGATTTTTTTCATTACAACCTAAAAAGTTGGTCTTGGCAATTTTTTCCCAAAAAATATAATAGTGAAATTTCGATTAATAATAACCAGTGAAATGAGGTAACCAGTGAATACTTATGGTGAAAAATTTGACCGTTTCATCAAAATTGTCGAGGAACTGCGTTCAGAAAACGGGTGTCCATGGGACCGGGAACAAACCCCGGCTTCATTAAAACGCTACCTCCAGGAAGAAACCATTGAAACAATTGAGGCCATAAACTCAGATAACCACCTCCATATCAAAGACGAACTGGGAGATCTTCTTTATCTTATAATACTTATTGCCCAGATACATAATGAGAAGGATTTTTTTAACATTGGAGATGTCGTGGATGCAATTACGGATAAGATGATCCGCAGGCATCCGCATGTTTTCGAAAATGAAAAAATTGAAACGGTTGCTGAGCTGCGGGAAAAATGGCAGGAAATCAAGAAGAGAGAGAATGCTTCAGCGATTATTCCCAAAAAAAATTGACAATTCCTCTTAGTTTTTGTAAAGGAACAGATTCTTTTAAAATTGGTAATTATTTCTTATTAACCTTCTCGCTCTCTGCAAATGCTTGGATAGCGAGGGCCACTTCTAGTCCATGAGGAGGAACACATGCGTAGATACGAAACTATTTTCATTGTCAGGCCGAACATTTCAGAAGATGAAATTGAGGCCTCAATCAACAGGACTTCCACCATCATTGAAAATGACGGGGGAACTGTCATCAGGGTTGACAAATGGGGCCTCAAAAAACTCGCCTACCTTATTAAAAAGGAAAGCCAGGGATACTATGTCTATGTAGATTATGCCGGCATTCCCGCCTCTGTTTCCGAAATAGAACGAATTTTCAGGATTGATGAAAAAATCCTCAAATATCTGACGGTTAAGCTGGCTGACTCCTGTGATCCGGAAGCGGCCAAAGAAGAACAGGCCAAGGCCGAAGCCGCGCAGGATTCTACTGAAGATCAGGCAATAAATGAGGAAGAGGAATCAAAGTCTTCTGAAGAAGTAGAACAGAATGATGAATAACCACTGTTCCCGTTTACCTTTTTAAATAACCTATTTTGATCCATATTACGGAGGAGTTGAAATGCCGCCTAAAAAAAGAATATTCCCCAGGCAGAAAGTATGCCGATTCTGTGCAGATAAAAGTCTTGTCATCGATTACAAGGAAGTCCGGACATTGCGAAACTTTGTCACGGAAAGAGGCAAAATCATTCCCAGACGCATTTATGGGAACTGTGCCAGGCATCAACGAAAACTGACTGATGCCATAAAAAAGGCAAGGCAGATCGCCCTGATGCCATACAGCGGGCCTACATATTTGTAGAATAACAGGATAGAAAATTGGCTGTACCATATTTCAAGGGAAGACTCAGCGGTCAAGAAGCATATAAAACAGGTCTGATTCTACTCACTGCGGTTTTGCTTTTTCCCACCCTGCTTCCCGAGAAATTCGGTTGGCTTACAAGCTTTGTTCCTCTGCCCATTTTTTATTATTTTGTTATACTCGGGAAAAAAGATGGAACAAACCTGATAAGAAATGCAGTCCTTCTCGCTGCTGCCGGGGCATTGCTTACCGGTTCCTTGCAGGTCCTGATTTTCTCATTGGTAATGGCACCTCTTGGAATAATTTTCTCTAATGCTGTTTTTAACAGAAGGGATCCTGTTGAAACGGCTTTTATCGGATCCTTAATAATGGCGCTGACCTGGATCCTTTTTTGGTCTGTTGTCGGTTTTATACACCAGACAAACCCTTATGCTGATTTGCTGTTACAGCTTGATGAAGGTCTTGCCGCAGGCCTAAAACTTTATGAGGAATCAGCCGAACTCAAGCCGGAGGCCCTGAGAAGTGTTAGAACTGCGGTTGAACTGTTAAGGAATTATATTCCGAAGGTTCTGCCGGCTCTTCTGATGTCGGCTGTAATAACAATTACATGGATGAATCTTGTACTTGGGAACTGGCTGCTCAAGAAAAAAGACAAGGAGTTGACCGTCTGGTCGGATTATATTGAATGGAAACTGCCCGAGTCTCTTGTATGGCTGGTCATATCGGCAGGAATAATGGTTTTCCTGCTGCCGACCCCTATTGACTCCATCGGGCTTAACATTCTGATTGTTTGTATCACGGTCTATTTTTTTCAGGGATTGGCAATTGTTGCCAGCCTGTTGAATAAATGGTCTGTACCCATGTTTATCCGTGTACTGATTTATGCATTGATCTTCATCCAAACCTATGGCATCATCATATTGTCATTTCTTGGTTTGGCTGATGTCTGGGCAGACTTCAGAAAACTTAATCAAAGCGGTGAAAACCCGCATCATTCAATTTAAAACATACAGGATTATATATTTAATTAAAGTACACCAATTATAAATTTTATTAATATTTCGAGGTACGAAGATGGAGCTTATTCTTAAAAAAACAGTAGATACACTCGGTGAAGAGGGTGATATTGTAAAGGTCAAACCCGGCTACGGCAGAAATTATCTCATTCCCAAAAAAATTGCCGTTATCGCCAACAAGGCGAATCTTGCTCTTCTGGAACAGGAAAAAGCCGTTATTGAAGCCCGCAAAGAGAAACAGCGCCAGGAGGCGGAGGAACTGTCCAAAAAAATATCCGGCACCAGCATAACAATCGAACACCGGGTGGGCGAAGAAGATAAACTCTTTGGCTCGGTCACGACTGCTGATATTGCAGAAAAGCTGGCAGAACTCGATATTCAGATTAATAAGAAGAATATTCTTTTGGTTGAACCGATAAAAACACTTGGTGAAGTTGTCGTACCGATTAAAGTCGGCTATCAGACGACCTCGGAAATAACGGTTAATGTTGTCCCATTGGAAACTGAATAACATTAATGACATCGGGTGACAGGTCCATGCAGGCTGACAGACCAGCAGTAATGCCGAAAACACCCACAGATCCGCATCGTTTACCGCCGCAAAACCTTGAGGCCGAACAGTGCGTCCTGGGGTCTGTACTGCTGCAACAGGGAGCCCTGGTAAAAATCCTGGAACTTGTCGCGGCGGAGGATTTTTACCGTGAAGCCCACAAGATCATCTTTCAAGCCATGGTGGCACTTTTCGAAAAGAATGAGCCCCAGGATATTATTACCGTCACCAATATTTTAAAGGACCGAAATCAGCTTGATGCGGTAGGCGGCCCGGCCTATCTTGCCACCCTCACAGATATTGTACCTGTTGCTGCCAATATTACCTATTACGGGCAGATCATAAGGACAAAAGCTGTACTGCGGCGTCTCATCCAGACCTCAAATGAAATTGCGGCGCGCTGTTATGAGGAGCAGGATGATATAGACGCCCTGGTTGATGATGCCGAACAAACCATCTTTGATATATCCCGTTCCAAAAGCAGTCAGGATTTTCAACCACTCAGCAAGATTATTCCTGAAACCTTCAAAAAGATTGAAAAACTGGCTGAGAAAAAGGAACTCATCACCGGTGTGCCTACCGGATATGATGATATCGACAAAATGACCGCAGGGTTGCAACCCTCGGATTTAATCATCCTTGCAGGCAGGCCGAGCATGGGCAAAACCGCTTTGGCAATGAACATTGTCCAAAATGCTTCAATATTCAACAAGGTTCCGGTTGCTGTTTTCAGTCTTGAAATGTCGAAGGAACAGCTTGGCATGAGGATGCTCTGCTCCGTCAGCAGAGTAAACTCTCAGGATCTCCGTACCGGCTTTATAAGGGACCAGGATTGGCCAAAACTCGCCCGGGCAACAGGAATTCTCTCTGAAGCACCTATATTTATTGACGACACCCCGGCCATGAGCGTTCTGGAAATGCGGGCAAAATCCCGGCGCCTGAAAGCTGAACACAACATAGGTCTGGTTGTTGTTGACTACCTGCAGCTCATGCGCGGCAGAAGCTCAGCTGAACGCAGAGAGCAGGAGATCAGCGAGATCTCCCGGTCTCTTAAAGCCATGGCCAAGGAGTTGGATCTGCCGGTAATTGCCCTGTCTCAGCTCAACAGGAGTCTGGAATCACGACCCAATAAGCGCCCCCAGTTGTCCGACCTGCGTGAATCCGGTGCCATTGAACAGGATGCCGATGTAATCTGTTTTCTCTATCGTGATGAAATCTACAATAAAAGTGAAGATAATCCCAAACGAGGAATTGCCGAGGTAATTGTCGGTAAACAACGTAATGGTCCAACCGGGACTGTGGAACTCACCTTTATTGACAAGTTCACCACCTTTGAAAATTACTCGCGTCTTGAAGTTCCCGCTTCATATATTGAGTCAAATTAATTTTAAAAATATCAAATGTCCTCTTCCTCTTCCAAAGACTCTGTTCGATACGATTTTACCTTAATTGAGGGAAAATGGCAGAAACACTGGCATTCCCAAAAAACCTTCAAGGTTACGGAAGATCCAGGCCAAAAAAAATATTATTTGCTGGAAATGTTCCCCTATCCTTCCGGAAGAATACATATGGGACACGTCAGAAATTATTCCATCGGAGACGTGATCGCCCGATTTAAGAGAATGTACGGCTATAACGTCCTGCATCCGATGGGCTGGGATGCTTTCGGCCTCCCTGCAGAAAATGCCGCCCTCAAACATGATACACATCCTGCTGAATGGACCTATGAAAATATTGATTACATGAAAAAACAACTCCAGAAAATGGGTTTCAGTTACGACTGGGACCGGGAGTTGGCCACCTGTGACCCTGCATATTACCGTTGGGAGCAGCTTTTCTTTATCAAGATGTACGACAAAGGCCTGGTGTACCGCAAAATGACAACCGTCAACTGGTGTGAGTCCTGCCAGACCGTTCTGGCAAACGAACAGGTTATCGATGGTCTCTGCTGGCGTTGTGACAGCCAGGTACATCCCCAGGATATGCACGGCTGGTTTTTTCGGATCACCGATTATGCAGATGAGCTTCTGGAAGAATGTGACAACCTGACCGGCTGGCCGGAAAAGGTTTTGACCATGCAGCGCAACTGGATCGGCAAGAGCATTGGTGCCGAGATAGACTTCCCTGTTGAGAACTCGGATAAAGTGCTTAAGATATTCACTACAAGGCCTGATACGATTTTCGGAGCAACCTTCATGTCTGTTGCTCCTGAACATCCAATAGTCGGGTTGAGCAAGGATACCGAGCAGGCGGAAGATGTTGCCCGTTTCGTTGCCGAAACAAAAAATGCCAGGCAGCAGCAAAAAACAGAAGAGGAAGTAGAAAAGGAAGGCGTATTCATCGGCCACTATTGCATCAATCCTTTTAACGGTAACCGCATACCGATATTTGCCGCGAATTTTGTCCTCATGGAATACGGCACCGGTGCTGTGATGGCTGTACCGGCCCATGATCAGAGAGATTTTGAATTTGCCCGGAAATACAACCTGCCTGTCAAGGTTGTTATTCGGCCGGTTGAGGAACAGCTTGACGCGGCGAACATGACAGCAGCTTTTGAAGAGCCCGGCATACTCAGCCAATCGGACCAGTTCAGCGGCCTTGATTCCGAAGACGGCAAAAAGGCCATCACCGCTTTTGCAGAGGAAAAGGGAATCGGCTCTGGTAAAACTACCTACCGTTTAAGGGACTGGGGGATTTCCCGCCAAAGGTACTGGGGTGCCCCGATTCCCATGCTGCACTGCAGTAAATGCGGCATGCAGCCGGTACCTGAAAAAGACCTGCCTGTGCTGCTCCCAGTTGATGCCAAACCGGACAAAAGCGGCCGTTCCCCTCTCCATTCACTTGAAAGTTTCTATAATACCAAATGTCCGGCCTGTGGCGGAGAGGCAAAACGTGAAACGGACACCATGGATACATTTGTGGAGTCCTCCTGGTATTTTGCCCGTTATGCCTGCCCCGACTATACAGATGATGCACTGGACAGACAAAAAGTCGATTACTGGTTGCCGGTTGATCAATATATCGGCGGCGTGGAACACGCTATTCTCCATCTTCTTTATGCCCGCTTTTTCACAAAAGTTCTCCGTGACCTTGATTATATTTCCGGACATGAACCCTTTGAGAATCTGCTGACCCAGGGAATGGTCATAAAGGACGGGGCGAAGATGTCCAAATCCAAAGGCAATGTTGTCGATCCCAGTGAACTCATTGAAAAATACGGTGCCGATACAGTCCGCCTCTTCAGCCTGTTCGCCGCTCCGCCTGAACGGGATCTTGAATGGAGCGATCAGGGTGTCGAAGGAGCCTCACGCTTCCTGAACAGGGTCTTTAGGTTTATACTCAACAACAAAGAGAGTCTCTCCGGACATTCGGAACCAATCCCCGGGAATCTCAATGAAAAAAGCCGGGCCCTCCACCGAAAGACCCATCAGACTATCCGCAAAGTGACCCAGGACCTGGAGAATGAGTTCCATTTCAATACGGCTATCAGTGCAATAATGGAACTGGTCAACTTGATGCTCTCCCTTGTTTCAGATGAGTCCGAGCATGATATTACCCTGCCGGTTATAAAGGAAGCAGTGGATACAACTCTTCTCCTGCTCTATCCAATGACGCCCCATTTCTGCTCAGAACTTTGGGAAGTCATAGGCCATGACGAATACCTTGAAGACCAGCCCTGGCCTTCTTTTGACAGGGAATCTGCAAAGGAGGAGGAAATCACCGTAGTCATTCAGGTGAACGGCAAGGTAAGAAGCCGTCTGCTTGTTGCACCGGATGTTGAAGACGAAAAACTCCAGCAACTTGCACTCGAGGACGACAAGGTCCAAAAGTTCGTTGCCGGCAAACCCATAAGAAAAGTAATCATTGTCCCCAGAAAACTTGTGAATGTGGTCGTTTAAATCTGCGGTGACAGATAAAGATACTGGTATGAAGAAGATATCAACCGGATCCGTTTCCACATTCAGGTTCTCCCGTCTCAAAAATTATTTCTTACTCTTTACTATTATACTCATCCTTCTCAGCAGTTGCGGGTACACCAACACGACTGCGCGGTTGAACTCCCAGGAAAATTTAACCAAGACCCTGCTTATTACAACATGGCATAACCGCACCAATGAACTTGGGCTTGAGTCTTTATATTTCCGTGTACTGAATTCATGGTTTAAGAAATCCCGCAGTATAAACGTGGTTTTTACTGAGGAAGAAGCGGACCTGAAACTGGACGGGGAAATATCCTCCATTGATCTGCCTGGATTATTTTATGACTCCTTTGACGAAGCCCTGGAAATAAAAGTAAAACTGACAATCAGTTTTACCCTGTATGATAACCGCAACAAGAAAATCCTGTGGCAGGAAAAAACGTTTATTGTTTATGAGCCGTTTATTCTTGATCCTACAGGGGAACAGACACAGAATAATAAACAAAGAGCTCTACTCCATATTGGTGATGAAATAGCCGAAATTATATATTTAAGAGCCCATGAAATTGTCAACAATCTGCCCTGAATAATACAGCAGCGGTAGTCCGAAGTTACTCCCCTCAGTAAATTGTTTCCCGGTTTATAAAGTGAAAAATAAATTGCAGATTAAGTCGTTTCTCCAGGAAAACCCACTGGTTCTTGCACCTTTGGCCGGATATACCGATCTTCCCTTCCGGCTTCTCTGCCGTCAATTCGGTGCCGGCCTCTGTTATTCAGAGATGATCAGCTGCCATGGCCTGGTTTACCAGAAAAAAAACACCCTGCAAATGACCAGAACTGTCCCTGAAGACCGACCGGTGTCTCTCCAGCTGTTCGGTGCGGATCCGGAAAAAATGGGCCTGGC
>JAFDCR010000224.1 GCA_019312685.1 Deltaproteobacteria bacterium
ACAGTTCCTGTCCAACCCATGAAGGTCATTAGTGCCTATGCCATTGCGGCCGCACTGAGCGCCTCCCAGATTGTGGCCTCAGGACTCTTGATCGGTCTGTTTCTTCTCGTTATAGGTGGAACCGGGGCGATCACTGTTATAGGCAGATATATCCCCAAGTCGGTTGTCAGAGGTGTACAGATGTCCACAGGAACCCTGTTGATGGCTCAGGGTGTCAAGTTAATGATGGGCACCTCAAAATATCAACTCCTGCAAGGGGGGGCCGAACCATATCTGTATCTGCAGAGCCTGGGAGCAATTCCAATCGGAATAGTCATTGGAATTATTGGCTCCATCATTACCCTTTTATTTCTTGAAAATAAAAAGTTCCCTGCCGGACTCCTCATTGTTCTCCTAGGCATTGCTTTGGGTTTTATATGGGGTACTCATGACGGGTTTGAACACCTCAGGCTCGGTATCTATCTTCCGGAATTTCTGCCCTTTGGTTTTCCAGACAGTGCTGATTTTTCTTTTGCCCTAATCGTACTTGTTCTTCCCCAGATACCAATGACAGTGGGAAATGCTGTCATAGCCAATGCTGATCTGTCAAGGGAATATTTCGGCAATGACTCTCAAAAAGTTACCTATAAGGCGTTGTGTCTAAGCATGAGCATAGCCAACTTCTTCAGCTTCCTTGTTGGGGGAATGCCATTATGCCACGGCGCTGGAGGATTGGCCGCCCATTACAGATTCGGGGCGCGCACCGCCGGCTCCAATCTCATGATTGGACTGATCTTTATTGTTCTGGCAATCTTCCTTGGAATTCATACCCTTGCGGTTGTACATCTCATGCCCCTCTCTGTCCTGGGAGTACTTTTGGTTTTCGCAGGCAGCCAACTCGCCCTTACAATAATTGACATGAAGGAACGAAAAGAGCTGTTTGTTGTCTTAGTAATGCTGGGAATCACCCTGGCATCGAATCTTGCTGTCGGCTTTGTTGTAGGTATAGCTGTTGCATACGCCTTAAAATCTGAAAAGCTATCAGTTTAACTAAATTATTAATTTACAAGTGGAAATATAAAATTATCTACCCTGTTAAAATTGAAATATCAATTGGAAGGAAGTAATAAAATATTGTGCTTCTATATAATTCGCAGGTGCAGGAAGTATTTGAAGAGCCTTCTGCTACAGGCATTGTTATTGCCTGTAAAGCGTTAAGAGGCACATAAAACATTTTCAGGTACAATCGTACAAAACGGTTTCATATGTAAGTTTCCCCATCCAAAGCCATTCCAACAGCCAACCTGAAGCCTTGTGCAGGAGGAGAAGTCCAAAGATAACTAACTTCCTTCAAGGCGATCTCAAGAAGGATATCTTTTTCAAAAGCGGCTTTCGCTGTTGCAATCTGCAACACCCCATTCTTTTTCGCAACGCCGCATAACATATTGATATTTCAAGAAATAAAATTGGCGGCCGCTGGGGCGTTGCATAATGTAACGGTGGGCTTCTTCCCACCCCTGTTAACACCCTTACAACAATGCCAACAATATCAGCACATTAGAGCAAACATTAAACTTCTGGCATAGGTTTTGCTTATAAAACATTAATCCATTGGTATAGACATTATTCAAAAACAATAAAAGCAATTTAGTCAAAAGCAATAAAACAAAGGGGATAAAGCCATGACAAATCGTAATAATACACACAATGCATGGGACAGGGTTATGGCGGCAATCTCGTTTGCTGAATCTGGAGAGCACGAAACTGCCATGAGGATCATAAATCCTCAGCCAATGAAGAGGCCCCAGAAACGAATACGGTCCAAGATTGTGATACGGGCAGCGAGTCGGCCTGAACTGAACATGTAGAAGGTAAGTAAGTGGAGAAAATTCTCTTGGCCATTGACGGCATCACGCCCAACAAAAAGATATTTAGGTATGCCGTACAGCTTTGCCAGCAGATCAGAGCAGGGCTGAATATACTCCAGATTATCAGACCCGAAATTAAGAAAGTACGAAAAAAAGCTGATAATGCCAGGAAGTATTTTGAGGGTTTCATGGTTGTCGCTACTTTTGCCGAGGCAGGAGAGCATGAAACAGCCAAAGCAATGATGACCCAAGAAATGATGGCTGAGGCATTCAAAAATATAAACCGATTACTGCCTGAATCAGAAAAAGCTGGAATTCCGTATCAGCTGACCATGAGAGCGGGAAATCCCTGTAAAGAGATCAAAAATTATATAAAAGAACACAGGGATGTGGTGCTCGCCATTTACGATTCAAATGGGGAAGGACATGATGCGCGTGGGGTTGTGAAAAAAAAGAACACTGTGCCCAAGAAAATAAAACGGGCTTTGTCTATTCCTGTGGTAACTATCCGCTGCTAAAGATTGACAACTGAAAATATATGATGTCAACGGTAAATCCGAAAACCGAAATGAGAGTGAGGAGGTGATAAGAAATGGCTGGATTTTTAAGAAAAATAAAGGAGAAGTTACGTATACTGAGTGGGAAAATTGAAGAACACCAGCAGGCAATCACCTTTGCAGAAGCTGGGCACCATGAACATGTCGACGAAATACTGCGAGATAAAGAGGTCGAAAAAGTCAAAAAGCCCAGTAAACTTGTAGTAGTTGGTAAGGAAAGTACTTTTTCCAGAGAACTCATTGATTATTCCCTGGAAATGGCGCAGAGGATGTCATCTGAGATGATTGCCTTAAATACCGCCCCGCTCTCCAGTGGGGCCCATAAGTTATTATCATCCACACGTGACACAATGTGCCAAGAGTTTCAGGAACTCTCGGAAAAAAATGCCAGGCTGTTTCAGGAAGAGGCAAACAGAAAGGGTGTCCATTTTAAGCATCTGGTTAAGTTTACCGATACAGATGAGGCACTTGAAGAAATAGGCGAAGAAGTACTTATCGATTTTGTTATTTCGGAAAATGAAGGAGAAGAAGTAGCCGCCAGGGTAGAAAGTGGTGAAAGTTTACGACAAGAAATTTTCGTATATTCAATTTTATAGCTAAAATATCTTGAGAGTGCGTTGCTATGAAAATTTGTTGTATTCCACCTTTCCCCAATGGCAAGGATTAATTGTGGTTTTTTCTGAAGAACGAGGCCTGCAATGCCCATAAAAAGGGTACATTCCAAATTGGCGTCCACTTGGTTGGCTTCCATGCTTTTTAGGCCTATGGAATCTCTCTATACACGCCTGAGCCGGGACCTATTCTTTCACATCCTCGTTGTTGCAGTAGTTCCGGCTCTGTTCATGGGCATAGGCGTTTACTATCAATTCAAGGTTATAGTCGAACAGGAACAGAAACAAAGATTGAATTGGCAGATGCGGCATACACAGATAGCAGCGGACCGTTTCCTGGAGGAGCACATGGCAGCCCTGAGTCTCCTGTTCTGTTCTCATTCTGTCGAAGAATTCAATGACCCAAAGAGACTGCAGCACATCTTCACGAAACTCAAACAAGAATACCCCAACTTTATCGATCTTGGGCTCGTTGACTCGACAGGCCGTCAAAACACTTATGACGGACCCTATAAGCTACTGGGCAGGAATTATCTCGGTGAAGAGTGGTTTCAAGACGTCATGGTGCTCGGCACTTTTATCAGCGACGTCTTTTTTATGAAGCACCACCAAATCCCGCATTTGCTGATGGCCGTCAAGAGTCCATCCACAGGCAAAGGGGGTTTTTGGGTCATTCGGGCAACCATTAACTCCGAGGTTCTAGATCATATAGCAGGAGCCATGAATTGGGGTGACGAAGATGACACCTTCATCCTCAACAACAGAAGCATTCTCCAAAACACATCGCGCTTTCATGGCAGTGTTCTAAATAGCTATTATATGCCAATGCATGAAACCGCACAACACGTTGTTTGGACAGAAGAAATAGAAGTTCTGACTCATGAGGAGAAGCCACGAACCAATAAGGCGGCCGTCATCTATACCAGTCTTCAAAATAAGAACTGGACACTGACACACATACAGCCATACTCGGAAATGCAG
>JAFDCR010000225.1 GCA_019312685.1 Deltaproteobacteria bacterium
ATAACAGATAAAAACTTTCAAATTGTTATGGCAAATGATTCATATTGGAATATCTGGGGCAAACCTTTAAGCGAACCAATTAAATGTTATGATCATAGACCTGGTGAGGATTGCCATACTGATAGATGTGCATTAACACAAATCATTAATGGGGCCGAAGAATATTCATGTGTATCAACTAAAAAACACGACGAAGAAACACTCAATTTCATACTTACGGCAAAGCCATTCTTGAATTCTAAAAATGAAGTTGTTGGCATCATAGAAAGTTTCCAAGACATAACAGAGAGGCAAAAACTGGAAGACGAAAAAGCTAACTTGATCAATCAGCTTCAGTCTTCTCTTAATAAGGTAAAACTTCTTAGCGGGCTGCTGCCCATTTGTGCATCATGTAAAAAAATACGAGACGATAAAGGATATTGGAATCAAATTGAGTCATATATTAGAGATCATTCCGAAGCCGAATTCAGTCATGGTCTTTGTGAAGAATGTGGTGAAAAGTTATATGGCGAATATGATTGGTTTAAAAAACCAAAAAAATAGTCATAAAAACACGATTCCCCCCAGTGATTTAAGAGATAAAGCCAATCACTTCTTCTGAAAGTCCAGCGTTCTGTTGTCTATACGTTGACACTCCTAATTCATTCCTGAATTCTTAAGGTGTTCAATGGGCACCTTAAACCCACAAGAAAAAGAAAATCCGTAAATTGCGGGCTGTTCCCTGTTCCTGCTTTGGGACTGCCTCTCTCTCTTCACCTTCAAGAAATACCAATGCTTTCACAAAGAGCGGTTCAGCCGGTTGTTTATCCTCCCAGCATCTTTCGGACCACCGGTTCGGCACCCAGGTTTTTCAGCACAAAGTACAGTACGAATAGCGCAAGAATATTCGTGATGATGAACAGGAAAATCTTTACCCAGCCGATCTTTTTCTCCCGGTGCACTTTCACAAACACCTTATAGAGGAGGATGTGAGCAAACCATAAAAGAGGTCCCAGAAGCCCCACAGTCATCAGCAGGGCTAAAAAGAGAAGAATCTCGGATGTAACTAGAAAACAGCCGCGCGGCAATTCCCGCGATTGGGGTATGGGCCCAACCATCGCGCTGAATGTTTCCACAATAAAAATGGTGGGCATCACTTTGCGGGAGATTGGGTTTAGAAAAACAATTGAGAGGACAAGCCCAACCACCAACCACAGGCCGGCAAATACCAGCTGTTCATTCACTGCGAGGTAAAAGGCCCCACCGCATACAACCAGGAGGACCCATCCGAAGGTGAGTCCGAAAAACGCACATATTTCCTCTATCGGATAGCGTCGAATGAAAAAAAGGATAAACAGCGGCACAACAACCCAGAGAACATACTGCGAACCGGGAGCCGCCAGCCCCCCGAGGTATCCCAGCAGCCCGATCCCAACGATTCCCGGGATTAAAAGGAGGTATTGGACGGTCTTTGTTCTCATACTTAAAGACAATTTGACTAATGACTAAAACTAGCAATACCGATTTGGAAAACTTGCTATTTCTTATAACTTTTTCTGTCAGTAATTATGTAAAAGTTGCTTATTTTCTCAACACTGTGTAACCAAAAGGACATGAAAAAGGAAGAAAAACATATCCTGGAAATAATCAAGGCAACACCTCTTGTTTCAATTGACTTAATCATCAAGAATCCTCAAAAGAAAGTTTTGCTTGGTAAACGTGTCAACCGCCCTGCCAGGGGTTACTGGTTTGTTCCCGGTGGCAGAATACTCAAGAATGAAACAATTAAGCAGGCCTTTAAAAGGATAGCCGAAAGAGAAGTGGGCAATGACCTTTCGGGGGAAGTTCCTCATTTGCTGGGAGCCTATGAGCACATTTATGAAGACAATTTCTTAAATGCTGCCGGCATTAATACTCACTATGTAGTGCTGGCCTTTGTCATTACGTTACAGCACGATATAGAAGTAAAACCAGACAAACAGCACTCTGACTTGAAATGGTGGGAAATTGACAAACTGCTCGTGGAGCCTACTGTTCATCAGAACACCAAGGCATACTTCAGATAGCTATCTTCTTTATCATTAGTAGAAAATTAAAGGCTTTAGACCAGCAGATTCACTTCTGAAAGAAGTGTGAGCATACTAAAAAAGCCGATATAAACTTACAGAAATAGCTGAATGTTTTTGCAGAGTCATTTCAGCTCGCTTGGCATAATTTCTGCCATCCATCCGGCAGGTCATCCCCTGCCATCCCTAACACCGAAACCAGATTTTCAATTTCCCGGGAAGTACAGTTAATACATGAACTGCGCCTGCCGCTTTGGACATCCGCCAATTCGTTGACAAGGAATTTCCGCAGACCATATGCCGTTTCAGCCTTAATATCCCGGAAATCGATATTCTCTTTTAGGCAGTACTTTGTCAGCCGCTGCCAGTTGGCTACACAGCGCGCCAAACCTCTATAGATCCCCTTGTCGCGGTTCCCGGGATCAAGGTCACGCAGGATTATTGTCCGGTAGCGTTCAACTACCGCTTGTTTAAGGGGAAGAATATCCCGGGGATCAAGTTCCAGGCCAGGCCCGTCAGCATCCCTGGTCAGGTAATAGAGTGATTCATGCAGGGTAACTTCCGGGATTTCCCCTGAATGCTTAACCACAAAAGCCTCTTCAGCTATAAGTGTTTTCTTATCCAACTCTTTCATTAATCTTTTTAGGTAATACATCCGCGTGTAAGACAATTCAAATGACCGCAGATGCCAGGAGCAGAAAGCTTGGCTATATAATTAATATGCCAAACTTTTTCACGACGCAGCAGATGTGGTTATTCTGAGTTGTCTAACTTGAATAACTTGCGGATCATGACAAGCTTAACCTTCGTATCCCTGTGGGAGTCATTTTGTTTCAAGTAGACAATGGGATTGTGGAGGATCTTGTTCATCATGGCGGAGGTCATCTTTTCAATGGACATGCGCTCTTTATCTGAAAGATTGCCTAAATTGGGGAGAGTTTTTTCAAGCTCCGCCTTGCGGATCTCGTCCGCTTTTTCACGGATGGCAACTATTGTCGGGGTCACCTCCATGGAACCGAGCCAGAGCATGAACTTGAGAGTCTCCTCGGTCACGATTCTCTCGGCCCGGACCGCTTCCTTATCCCGCTCGGCCTTGTTGATATCCACTATGTTATTCAGGTCGTCTATACCGTAAAGGTAGACGTTCTCCAGGTCATTCAGCTTGGGATCGAGGTCACGGGGCACCGCGATGTCAATCAGGAAAAGCGGCCGGTTGCGGCGCTGACGCATAAGCGGCTTGACATCCTTGCTGTGCAGGATCAGATCCGGAGAACCTGTAGAGCTTATCATGATATCCACATGCTCAAGCTGGGGAATCAGCTCTTCCAGTGCAACCGGCTTGCCGTTGAAACAGCGGGCCAGGTTTACGGCACGCTCAAAGGTCCGGTTTGCCACAACAACCTCGGCAACTCCCTGGGTCATAAGGTGCTGGGCCGCAAGCTCGGCCATCTCACCGGCCCCCACCAGCATGGCTATCTTGTTTTTCAGGTTGCCGAAAATTTTCTTTGCAAGCTCCACTGCGGCGTAGCTGATTGATACCGCGCTCGAACCTATCTCGGTTTCGGTCCGGATGCGCTTTGCAACAGAAAAACCCTTATGCATGAGGCGATTCAGGATCATGCCGGTTGCCTGCTGTTCGGTTGCGTCCCGGTAGGCCTGTTTCAACTGCCCCAGGATCTGCGGCTCACCGACTATCATGGAATCAAGGCTGGCGCCGACCCTGAACAGGTGTTGTATGGCTGCCTCACCCTGGTGCAGGTAGACATACTTGCCGGCCTCTCCATAGCTCATGCTGTTATTGAAGAGAAAGTTGCGGATCGTCCTTTCGGTTTCTTCGGGGGTCGACGTAACAAAGATCACCTCAACCCGGTTACAGGTTGAAAGAAAACAGAACTCCTCGCATCCCGGTATGACCTTGAGCTCCCTGTAGGGCGTACCCGGATCACCTGAGAAGGCCAGGCGTTCTCTGATCTCAACCGGGGCTGTTTTGTGATTCACCCCGAGTATCATGATCTTTTCAGCCGACATAGGAATGGATACCTCCCAGAAGGTAGGTTACCCCCCAAAGGGTAAAGAGTGCGGCGGAAAAACCTATTATGGCCATGATGGCGGCACGCCTCCCCCGCCAGCCGACAGTAAACCGCTGGTGTAGCAGGGCTGCATAGAGAAACCAGGTAATGAGGGACCATGTTTCCTTGGGATCCCACTGCCAGTAAGCACCCCAGGTCTGCTTAGCCCAGATTGAACCTGTGATTATACCGAGAGTCAACAGCGGGAAACCAACAGCCAGGCAGTGACTGTTGAGACTGTCTAATGCTTCCAGAGACGGCAGGCGGGTAAAAAACATTCCGTTGAATCTCTTTTTTTTCAGCTCCCGCTCCTGCAGGAGATACATGATACCTCCACAGAAGGCCAGTGCAAGAAAACCGTTGGCCATAATTGCAATGCTGGCATGCACCGGCAGCCAGGCGCTTTTCAAAGCAGGCGGCAGAGGCATGATCTCACGGGATGAAAAGGTGGCAATCAGCATCAAACCTGTGATAAGGGGACTGACAAATGAACCGAAATTCCTGACATTGTATCGCCAGTGAAAGGAAAGGTACCCCCAGGTGACGGACCAGGCAAAGAATGACACTGCCTCGTGATGATTGGTCAGCGGTGTATGACCTGCTTCGATATACCTTACGATGAGATAAAGAGTGTGCAGCACTCCACTCCCTATCAGAATCCAACGGGCAGTTGTTCTGACATCTTTTCGTTGGGTCCAGAAGTATACTATGTAGCCCCCGGTTGCCAGGATATAGGCAAACAGGGTTATTTGAAATAATAAATAGCCCATCCCAAGGTACTCCTAGTTAAGTTTTTCTGCATCAAGCAAAGATCGGACCACCGGGAGCCAGTCATTCCCGATTCTGTCCCCTAAAACTTCAAGTAAATGCGTCTCGAGTCTGTCCCTGTTGCCGTTCCTTATCCATTCCGGCATGTCATCATGCAGCAGTTTTTTAAACAACCGCTCATTTTCTGACTGCTCCAGGCCGGAGGCAAGTACTTCCGGCCGGACAGCTCCAAGAATTTTAACCAGCAAGCTATATTCCGGCCCATACCTTTTTTCAAGTTCCATACGTATTTTCCTGGCCAGCGCCGGACTCTTACCGGCCGTTGAAACCGAAACAGCCAGGTCACCTTGTCGTACGGTTGCAGGAAGAATAAAATTACACCGTTGGGGTACGTCCGCTACATTCAGTAAAAGATTTCTTCCGGCTGCCTCTTCAAAAACCTGTTTCTGGGTCTCTTCGTCATCGGTTGCTGCAATGACCAGAAATGCCTGTTCCAGATCCCCTGGACGATACTCCCTGCTTAGCCACTCAATATCCCCCTCAGTATGGAGACGCTGCAGTTCTTCAGTCAATTCCGGGCTTACCACGGCCACCTGCGCTGCGCATGAAAGCAAACCGAGTACTTTCCGCTCTGCCACTTTTCCGCCGCCGACAACAACACAGTGTTTAGCCTCCAAATCAAGGCATACAGGATAAAATGACATTATTTGCTTAACCCTTCATGGTTGCCATAATCGGCAGGGATTTTCTTTTGCAGCATCATACATAATGTTAAACAGCAGACATACATAGTCAACAAAGAAGGTCTTTTTAAAAAAAATATATCCAAAACACATCATATTTTATGTGTTTTGGCTCCCTTTAGACAAAAATATTATCTGATTCAAGCAATCACAATACCTGCGTTAAGAATACCAGGCCGGCCAACAGAAAGCGATAGTAGGCAAAAATCGCAAATGAATGAGTTTGGATGAAACGCAATAGAAATGCAATCACCAGATAGCCTGAAACTGCCGCAGCTATAAAGCCTGTCAGATAAAACCCAAAGAGCCCGGGTTCAGAACCCTGCCGGACAATATCCGGCAGATTATAAATACCTGCGCCGAAAATGACAGGGATTGAAAGCAAAAAAGAAAATCTGGCCGCAGACATTCTGTTAAAACCCCTTATTAATCCTGCTGTCATGGTTATGCCGCTGCGGGACACACCGGGCATAAGGGCAAATGCCTGGAACAGGCCGATTAATGCCGCATCACCCCATCCAAGTGATTTCATAGCTCTTGCATGTTTGCCGGCTTTATCCGCCCACAACAGCAGCAAACCGGCTCCGGCGAGCGATGCTGCAATATATGAAGGTGATCTGAAAACAGTTTCAACTGCGTCCTTCAATAAATACCCCGCTAGCACCGCCGGTATTGTTCCTAAACATATATAAAAGGCAAGGAGACGCTGCGGTCCGGCTTTTTCTCCCAGCTCCTGTGGGTTGAGCAACGCGGTAAAAATCATGAAAAGATCACGGCGGAAATAGACAAAAACTCCGAGAAGGGTCCCCAAATGCAGCGCAACATCAAAGGCCAGACTTGCCTCTTCAATGCCTAGTAATAATTCGGCAATAACAAGATGGCCTGAACTCGAAATGGGCAGAAATTCGGTTACACCCTGCAGTAGACCCAGGAAAATGGCAGAGAAATAATTCATCAGGATAGTTGGCTGTAGTGTTTAACCTGCTGAAAGCATTGTCTTAATCTCTTCCTTCAGGACATCATGATCGACATACCCAAAATACTTTTTCACTATTTCACCCTTGCGGTTAACCAGAAAAGAAACCGGTATGCCGGTCACCCCGCCGAAGCTTCTGGTAATTGCAGAGTCGGCAAGAAAAACCGGGTAATTTATCCCTCTTGCATCAATGAGTTTTTTCACCGAAGCCGGATCTCCTTCATCAACTGAAAATGCCACCACGGAAAATCCTTTTGATTTGAAGGAATCCTGCAAATCCATTAAAACCGGTATTTCCTGGATACACGGAGGACACCAGGTGGCAAAAAAGGCCACCAGAAGCACTTGGCCGTCGAATTGGCTGCTGTCGAGCATTGCCTGGTCATTCAGGGAAGGCAGCTTGAAATGGACCATCTGCATGCGTTCGCCAATTGCCGGAGTCAGATCGGCCCTTTTGTCCGATTCCACCTGTTTACAGGCCATTAATGCCGCAACCAGTACAATGACCAGTAAAAAACATCTCAATTTCATGTGTATCACCGGGTAATTGACTAAATATTTCATTCAGGAGCGTTTCCTGGCCTGATCAGTCTTTCCTCAAGATAATCCTGATGAAGGAGATTATCAAGCCGCCATTCAGGGAATGGAACTTCATTGCAAACAGGAAGTATAATAAAGAATTATTCAAGAGAGCAGGTTGGACAGAAGAGGTTTATATGCCAAAGGAACATGCCGTTTTTTCAGGAAGATTGATCTTGGCTTCCACGCCGCCTTCAGGTTTCTGGATCAAAGAAAAATTTCCTCCATGTGTTTCAATTATTTTCTCCACAAGGGTCAGTCCCAGGCCCGTCCCGAATGTCTTGGTGGTAAAGAAGGGATCAACCGCCCTGTCCTGAATTGCCTTTGCAATACCTGTCCCGGTATCAATAAATGATATCGTCACCCAGCCTCTCTGTTGACGTACCGCAATGGTCAGGGTACCCCCGTCAGGCATGGCCTCTATAGCATTTCTTGCCAGGTGGATTATCATTTTGCGTATCAGCTGCTCATCCATTTCCAAAATGGGATCCGGACCGGCTATATCATATTCGAGCTCAATGGAATTTTTCACCAGAGTCGGCTGAAGCAGGAGCATTGATTTTCTGAGCAGCGGATAAAGGGGTTCGCATTTCTTGTCAGCCTGCGGATGAGTGACGAAATCAAAAAGATCCTTAAGGGTTGACTCCAGCCTGGATGTTTCATTAACGATCATATGGACAAATTCAAGGGTTTTCTTATCATCTACCCTTTTTCCAAGGATACGGGCTGCGCCGCCGATTGAAGTTATCGGATTCCTCAATACATGGACGAGTTGGGCCGACATCTGTCCCAGGGCGGAATAACTGGCTGACTCCACCAGAAGGTCCTTATTTTTCTCAAGCTCTTCGGTCACCTCTTCAAGTGCCCTGATCTTATCTTCCATCTCCATATATAAACGGCTGTGCTCGATAGCCAGGCTGGCCTGGTTGGCGAATATTTCCAGAGACCTGATGGAATTCTTTGTAATGGGCAGTCTGGTGACAAAATTATCTGCAATGATAACCCCCAGAGATTTGCTCGGCGAGAACAGGGGAACGACCACAAAAGTATCTTCACCCAGCAGATCAATGAGATTCCTGTCAACGGGAACTTCAGCCTGCCCGTTCTCCACCAGGATTGAATGCTTCTCCAGGGCGACTTTGATCAGGATATGCTCTGAATCCGTTACCGGCACCTGCAGATTCTTGATCGTCTGGGTAATTTTCGTATCCCCATTCAAGCAGGTTTTTCTGATATTCTGGACTATTTCCAGGAAATCGAGCTGCCTTTCACGCATTTCCGCCCAGATCCTGCCCGCCTCATTCCGGCATTCAGAGCCGATTCCCAGTTTTCCCTGCAGTACTTTGCCCTCATTATCAAAAATTACCAGAAAGGCCCGGTTAAAACGCAACCCTTCCTCAGCGGTAATCCCTACCAGAATGGCCTGCAGTATCTCATCCAGCTCAACAGTGCTTAGGTAAACAGAGTTCATCTTCAGGGAGAGTTGATGCACAAGCTGAATCCGGAAATGGGCTTTTTCGAGATCTTTCTGATATTTAAGATTTTCAGAGATCAGCAGCCGTCTTTCGAGAACCTTTCTGGCCACCAGTAATATTTCCTGAAACTGCACCGGCTTTGAGAGATAATCGTCAGCACCCTTTCGGATACAGTCCAGCGCAACTTCCAGATCAGCCATGCCGGTCAGCATGATTATTCCTGTACCGGGATGATCGTTGACAATCTCCGGCAGAAGAGTGACGCCGTCCGTATCAGGCAAACCGATATCCAGGAGAATCAAGGCGATATTAACCGTGCTGAAAAGACTTCTGAGTTCATTTGCACTGCCTGCTTCAACTACGGCCATATTATTACTTTCCAGAAAAATACGAAGCGGCTCCCGGATGGATGTATCGTCATCAACTATTGCAATGACTTCACCCTCGGCAAGCAGTTTTGCAGGATCCAGTGATATATGCTGTAAACCGGGAATTACTTCAAGCATGATTATAATTGGGGCACCAATTTATTCTTCTGCCGTGATCATCTCAAATACCTTAAGAAACCAGGGGAAAATCCCTGTACCCAGTATCTTCTATTATTAATAATCCATTATATAGCTTCATTTTTGTACTTCTGCCAGGTTTATCTGTCAAGCTATAGTAAGGTTGGCAGGGCCTTAAGCAAAATTATTCGTGTTGAAATATGGTCTGATACTCTTTACAGTGCCTGCAAATAAAATGAACCTGATTCAGCTGTATAATTTTCAGCACCCCGAAAATGGAAAAAGAGTTTGATATCGATATTCTGCAGGTTATCGGCGACTTCCTTGAACTCGGCCATGTGGAAAACATTGTGGCCATGTTTAAGCAGGACAGCAGTTTATATGACCTGACAGGCGACCTTCTCAGGGATGAACGTTTCACCGTAAGGCTGGGAACGGCTGTCCTCTTCGAGGAACTTGCAGCGATCCGGCCATCTGAAGTTCCCCTTGCCATTCCTTCACTACTACCGCTCCTGCAGGAACAGGAACCCATCTTAAGGGGTGAGGCAGCAAACATATTAAGTATAATCGGTTCCAGGTCCGCCCTTAAACATCTGGAAAAACTCAGGAACGATCCCGACCCTCAGGTTAGAGAAATCGTTACAGATATCTTGCTGCAGGCCGGCGGGACAACCGGGACTGAAAAACCTGCCGGAAATGAAAACTCTTCTTGAACAGACAGAAGCCATTTTCAGGCCCGATGGTCTTCTGGAAAAACTCATTGAGAATTATGAACCTAGAGCCGGGCAGCTGGAAATGGCTATGGCCATAGCCGGAACCCTTGAGGGCGGCAAGCTTGTCGTTGAGGCTGAGACCGGTATCGGCAAAACCCTCGCATATCTTATTCCCGCAGTCCTGAGCAGGCAGAAGGTTGTCATATCCACCAATACCCTGAACCTGCAGGAACAGATTCTCAGCGATGCAATTCCCTTTATTCAACGGAATATTGATCCAAAACTCTCCGCGCTTTGTGTGAAGGGGAGGCAAAACTATCTCTGCCTCTACCGCTGGCAGCAATTCTCAGTGCACCCTCAACTTGAATTGTTTGCGCCCGGAAAGACCAGGGGAAAAATTACAGAATGGCTCGAGGCGACCACCACAGGCGACCGGGCGGAACTGCCCTGGCTGGAAGACAGTTCTGCCCTGTGGCGGGAGATCAGCGCTACAACCGGACAATGCCTTGGCAGTAAATGCCCGCAAGACAAGACATGTTTTATAACTGAATTACGCAGAAAAGCCGCTGCCGCCCGAATACTCATTGTCAACCACCACCTCCTCTTCTCTGACCTGGCCCTCCGGAGCGAGGGGCACGGCGAAGTGTTGCCGCGTTACGAATCGGTGATTTTTGACGAAGCCCACAATATCGAAAATGTGGCAACCAGTTTTTTTGGTTTCTCCTGCAGCCATTACCAGCTCCTCGAACTGGTAAAAGATGTAAAACTCGCTGCTGCCATGCTGCAGGAGGACAGGCAGGTAAAAATATTTCAAGCTGCTGATGCTCTCCAAACCTCATCGGAACTTTTCACCGCATTATTTCCTGCGCAAACAGGGCGAGCTCCCTTAACGGAATTCATTGATTCATGTCAGGAATGGGAGGAGAGAAGCAGGGCTGTTTCGGACAGGCTGTCAACCCTTGCGGCAACTCTTCTGCTGTTTGATACCGAAGGTGAAGCATGGCAGGGCTTGGCAAACCGCTGCGAAAATCTGCACAACAGATTTATTGCCCTTGCAGAACTGCTTGATATTGACCTGGAAGAAAAATACATCCGTTGGTATGAACGACGTGATAAAAATATTGTCCTGACCGCTTCCCCGATTGATATTGCCGCAGAGCTCAACTCAATATTATATCCGGAAGTGCGCAGTGTGATTTTCACCTCAGGAACCTTGACCGTCGGAGGCAATTTCTCCTATTTTTGCAACAGGCTGGGACTTGACCATGATTCGGAAACCCTTTCACTGTCTTCCCCTTTTGATTACAGAAACCGGACATTGCTATATATCCCCGGCCATAGCCGGGAGAACCGTTTCCCGCCGCCTGATGACAACGGATTCCCTG
>JAFDCR010000226.1 GCA_019312685.1 Deltaproteobacteria bacterium
ATATAGAGCGCCTTGTCGGCCCTGCTCATCACTCCCTGAAACGAACCGGCGTCCTCGCCTAAGGTTGAAATACCGATGCTGATCGTAATTGCCACGCTTTCATCGTCCGGCAGTACGGACTCCTGCACCGCCCGCCGCAAATTTTCATCGATCTCGAACGATTTCTCCTCATCGGCGTTGTGGAGGAGGATAGCGAACTCCTCGCCCCCGTAGCGGGCCACTATGTCTGTTTTGCGCAGCTTGTCGCGCAACATGCTGCCGAGCCAGACCAGAACCGCATCGCCGACCGAATGGCCGTAGGTGTCGTTGACCTCCTTAAAGTGGTCGATATCGGCCAGTAGCAGACTGATGGAGCCGCCGTAACGTTTAGCCCGATCAACCTCGTCAACAAGCCGGTCATTAAAGTAGCGACGGTTATGGAGCCCGGTCAGGTCGTCATGGATCGCGTCCCACAGGACGCTGGAATAGGCCTTGGTATTGTTGATCGCTACGCCCACCGCATGGGCGATAACGGACAGCACGGTAATCGTCTCGCGGTCGATCGGTTTTCCGGACAGGGAATTATCGACCAGCAAGATCCCTTCAATGGCGTTCGTGTCCTGAGAAGAAAAAACCGCGCAGGTTTCACACTGCTTGAGAGTATCAAGGCTGTCGTCTGAGTTTTTATTGCATTTCTTGATATCCGGTACCAGCCAGCAGCGCAGCCATTTGTTGCCGTAGGCCGGACACTCGGTCTCCTGGCATTTCTTTATCTTCC
This sequence comes from Deltaproteobacteria bacterium, assembly GCA_019312685.1. Lineage (GTDB taxonomy): Bacteria > Desulfobacterota > Desulfobulbia > Desulfobulbales > BM004 > BM004. The sequence continues at coordinate 758 of JAFDCR010000226.1, forward strand.
AGCAGGGTATTCTCTTTTTGTTGACAATGGGGATGATGGCAAAGTTGGAGAGGTCCATCTTGCGGACAAAGGGATCGATTTTGCTTTCCGTGCTCCAGAGCGGGAAGCCGGTAATCAGCGGCTTGGTGAGCAGATATTCTTCAGACACCGGTATCTCCAGCGAACTGATGTACCTCGGATCGAACCCCCGGCACAGCTTGCCCTGCAGCACGCCCTTCCTGTGTTTGACGAAAAAAAGGCATACCCGGTCAAAAGAGAATATCTCCGCTACCGAATTGATGAACCGCTCCTCAATGGCGTCAATATCCATGTCCTCGTAGATCAACGAGAGCATGTCCAGCACAAAAAATTGTTTATTTTCCATAAATTATAAGATGATTTGCTGTTGCATTGCCGGCTATTAACCAGCCCCTGCCAAACGGTTTGGCACAGACTCTTTCTGCACTTTCACCCAAAAAATCTGCCAGGCTATTGTTAGCATCGGCAATCCAGGCCTCCATCTTTACTATTATCCATCATATTAATATATTTGATTCTTTTTTTGATTCATTAACCATATCCTGACGCCGAGGACAACCCTTTTGTGGTATATTTCATAATCCATTGTCATGATCCCTGAATTTTCAGAAAACAGGAGACCAGATTCGAGGTCGCTCTGCACTCGGCAAACACATGGAGAGATACGGCATGAGAAAATCCTTGGCAGGGGTCGTGGAATGCAGTTACATATCAAGATGGGTCATCCGCACAAGAGAGTGCTATGAAAGAATATATCGTCATCATCGGCATGGGCCAACTGGCCTCTGTCTTTGCCCAGGGCTTTCTGCAGTGCGGCATACCGGTGGTGCCGGTTAGCCGTGGTATGGATTTCCAAAAAGCCGCCCGCGACTATCCCGAGCCCGAGCTGGTACTGCTGGCGGTTGCGGAAAAGGACTTTCACCCGGCCATGGAAAAACTGCCGGCGATCTGGAAAAACAAGCTCACCCTGCTTCAAAACGAACTCCTACCCAGGGACTGGCAGCAATACGGAGTTGTCGATCCCACCGCTATGGCGGTCTGGTTTGAAAAGAAGAAAGGGAGGGCGGTGAAGGTGCTGCTGCCCACCCAAATATTCGGCCCGAAAGCCGGGCTGACCAATAACGCCCTGCAAACACTGGATATTCCGGTTGCAGTCCTGGACAGCCCGGAGTCCCTGGAATACGAGCTGGTACTGAAGAACCTATTCGTATTCACCATCAATATCGTCGGCCTTGAGAAGGGCGGCACCACCGGTGTGCTGTGGACCGAACACCGGGACCTCACGCGCCGGGTCTTTCTGGAGGTGCTGAAAATCCAGGAAATGCTAATTGATAAACATCTGCCCCAGGAACGGTTGCTGGCACGGTTTACGACTGCCCTGAACAGCGACCCGGAGCACACCTGCCGCGGCCGCGCTGCACCGGACCGGCTGGCCAGGCTGCTCGCCCTGGCGGACAAGGCAAAGATCCCGGTCCCGACCCTGCGCAGTATCCACATCGGCAAAGCATGACTTTTCTCACCATTACACAAAACAGCCTTTACTTTTCATCCTGACAAAAAAAAATTATCTACCCCCCGGATCCCCCCCTAACCTGCCTGAAACGCTTTCCAACAGCTGCTATCCGGAAATAATGCCAGTCCCATAACAACCTAACACTACACTGGAAAGCAATCTGTATTGCCGCATTATAACCGGCTCAAGCAGAAAATATCTTTTCAACAACTCTACCCTCCAAAGCGTTTTATTCCAGCAGCAGCCAAGCCCAATTTCGACACCAGCCTGGCATTTTTTCATCTCTGCTTTACCCCTGGCGCTCTGTTCATTACAATAAGCTGAAGCTGCATGGATTCATGCGAAATCGATAGCCGCAGGGAAATCATTTGCCATGCACGGTTATCAATTGATCTGCTGCATTTGTACCGAGAAAAAGCTCCTAATACGAGAAATGGTTAGATAATCATGCGGTGCGCGCGACGGAAAAAGAACGGCCAGTGGTATATGGTCGACGAGCAGGACGGGATCAGCCACCTGCGGTCCCTCGACTGTGGCCGGGACCGGGACGGCTTCTGGCCCCGGGTCGATTGCACTATTGCCGACTTCTGTGAGCAGGTGTACTGCCCAAACTGCAACAAGGAAATAGAATTTCAGGAAATGGACTGCGTATTCGGCATCGCCAAACGAGACCGGAGCGACGTCATCAGTCTGGCCCGCTGCCTGGACTGCAGGCTGCCGATCCGAATACGGATGAAAGGGCTTATCAACGGCTATCCCACCACAGCCAAGCGCATGGCCGGCTGGTCAAGCTGGGAGAAACGGCAGGCAGAGTTTGCGGCCGAGGAAATAAAGCTCTTTGGCGCGGACTGCATGCCGCAATAGCCCGAACGCGATAAAAGACCATTCTCTCCATTTTTGATTCTCAAAAAACATGCCTTTGCAAAGATAAATTCGCCGTCTGCGGCCTCACCGCTATTACCTGCAAAAAGACCCAGACCCTCTTGGTCGGGGAATGTCTTGGCGGCGCGGCCGGGAGTTCTTCCTGCCCGGACGGTTATCAAGGCCCGATCTATTGTAAAAGGATATTCTGTGTGGCTAGCTCCGGTCCGAAGAGGAGAAGAAATGGGTGCGACAGAAGGGGCCTATCGCAGGACCAGGTACACTATATCGCCCACCTCGTAGGTG
>JAFDCR010000227.1 GCA_019312685.1 Deltaproteobacteria bacterium
ACCAGCCGATGGTCCTGCCAGGCACGCAGATGATTCTTTCCCAGTTTCGGGACATTGAATACCGGCTCGTCGGTGCGGTCAAGCCCCGGCAGCATCCGCGCCTCCTCCTTGCGCTCCTGCAGTATCCTGGCAATAGGCACCATGTAACGGCGGGTCTCCTCCTTACCCTTCATGTTGAAGGTATAATAGGGGTCGACACCTATAAGCCGCAGATCCTTCCTGAGTTTGGCCGACTCAAAACGCCGTGAATTCTCAATTGTAAAAACCTGCTGGTTGTATACCGATATACATTTCTTCTTGATCTTCTGTACTGCTGCCATCGCCTCCGGTGTTATCTCATAGGGATGTTCAAAATGGGTTACAATGGCTATTTCCCTGCGCCCCGGTTCATGAAATTGGCTGATGGTTTTGACAAAACTGTCTGTCCAGCGCATGGGCAGCACCACCGGTGTCCTAGTGCCGATACGGATGCGGTAGACATGCTTTTTCTCAGCAATCTTAGACAAAATGCGCTCCATGGTGGCATCACTCATTATGCATGGGTCGCCTCCGGTGATCAGGATATCACCGATTGCCGGATGCTCATCAAACCAGGCCAGGGCCTCGTCAATGGTTTTTTTATCAGCCATGGCCTTGGGAGCAAGCACTTCGTCTATTTCCCAATTGCGCTGGCAGTAAACGCAGATCTGGGCGCAGGTGTTGAAGGGTTTGAGGATGGCGATGCCCGGATAGCGCCTGGTTACAAGGTCAATGGGGGATGTGTCATGTTCACCCATGAAATCGAATATGACATCACGCTCAGATCCATGGGCAGCCATCATACTGACATAATCCGGAGGAGGCAGCACCTGGGCCCGGATGGCATGATCGTAGCCGATATCCTGGTGCCTGTCCATCAGGCTGAGATAATATGGGGTAATGCCGAAGGGTATACGGCTGCTTCCGGTTTTGTCTATTGCCTCCTTCTGCTCTTTGCTTAGTTCAATAAGATGAACAAGCGGCCCGGTATCCCGGATAACATGCCTGATCTGCCAGGTATAGCTCTGCCAGTCCTTTTCAGTGCCTCCGAAATAGTTCAGCAAACGTTTTCGATTTTCATTCCGCCAGGAAATAACATCCTGATCAAGACCGGAAGGATACTTCTTGAAATACTTGTTAATTGTGGCACCGACTTCATCAAGTCTCTCGGTCCGAACCCGGGCAGCCTCCCTGCCCTCTAGTTTCAAAAAATCAGGGATGCCCTTTCTGGCCTGCCGGCTTTCAAAATATATATTGGAATTACCTGCAACCCCGCGAAAAAGGTTGATAAACTCCAGAAGAAAACCCACTGAAACATCGTGCTTGGTTTCCCCTTTGGGATCACGGGCCAGCTCCCAGAGGCATTTCAGGGCTGATACCCCGCACCTCTTCTCATTAATCGGCCCGATGATACTCTTAAATACCCGGATACTCTCCCTGACTGTTGATTTTTCCAGGATATGCAGATCGTTATCAACTTCAAATACCTGCCTTTCGGTCTTCTCCAGGTAATCGAATACAGCTTCGCGGGCTTTTTCAAGGCTTTCAGCATTCTGCAGACATTGATGCAGGTCCGGGTTGGCCTCCCACAGCTTTTCCAGATAAACCCGGTAGTCTGCGACAAACTTTGGTTTGACCATATCGACGCCATCGGTAAATACATCGTCAATGGTCCTGGTCTGCACAAATGTCTTATAAATTTCTTTTGCTGGCGACTGAGTTGCTATATTCTGCTCCGACTTATTCTCCGGCATCATTATTTCCCTTTAAATAAATTAAAGTCCTTCTATTTTATCAGACCTGCGTGTATAAAAAGTATTATAAAATAATATATAATATAATAACCTTACTAAAGCCCGCCTTAATGAGTCAAGAGTGCAGACACTATAGGATTGGTCATTAATGATAAAAGTAAACGAACAGACTGTCCCGTATCAGGAAGGGACAAGGATTAAGGACCTTGTTGAAACCCATAAGGCAGGAGCAGATATTTTCATTATCAACGGTTTTCCGGCTTCTCCGGATACCCTTCTTGCAGATGGAGATACCTGCTGCCTGATCAGGCGCGGTGAAGTGCCGACAGCAGGAGAAATGGAAAGTCTGCTGGTAGCCCGTCACACCCCTGGATTGCATGAAGTAGTAAAAAAAGCCGTTGTCGGCATCATGGGACTTGGAGGTCTCGGGACCGTGGTTGCAGGGGCCTTGGCCCGTATAGGCATCGGTAAACTTATCCTGGCTGACTTCGATGTAGTGGAACCCAGTAACCTGAACCGGCAGCAATACACCATATCACAGTTAGGCATGAAGAAGACAAACGCCTTAAAAGAAAACCTTCTCCAGATGAATCCCTATGTTGCGATTGAAACCTTTGATGAGCTTCTCTCGGAAGAATCAATCCCGGAAGTTTTTGACACTGTAGATGTTTTAGCGGAATGCTTTGATGATCCGGCGATGAAGGCAGCCGCTCTCAGCTCAGTATTGACGAACATGCCCGGTATAGGGTATGTAGGTGCGTCCGGTGTAGCCGGCTATGGAGATAATAATTCTATCAAGACCCAGAAAATCCGGAAGAATATTTATATTATAGGAGACAACGTTTCAGCTGCGGAACCCGGACAGGGTCTCATGGCCCCAAGGGTTGGAATAGCAGCTCACCATCAGGCAAACCAGATATTGCGCATCCTTTTGGAAGAGGATTAATATATTGCATTATGACTACCATGAAAATTACATGTAATGGCGAGACAAAAGAAATAAACCAGGGTATTACGCTGATCTCATTTATCAAGGACCTGGATCTCAACCCTGATAATGTCGTGGCCGAATGTGACGGCACTATCATTAAACGGGATAAGTATGACACCCTTGTTCTTACTGAAGGAAACGTTCTTGAACTGATCCGTTTTGTGGGGGGGGGATGAGATGCTGAAAATTGCTGACAGGACCTTCCGCTCCCGCCTCTTTCTGGGAACAGGTAAATTCTCTTCTGCCGAGACCCTGAAAAATGCTATCGAAGCCTCGGGAAGCGAAATGATCACTGTTGCCCTGCGGCGGGTGGACCTCAATGATCCGGCCGACGACATCATGAATGTGCTGGACAGGGAGAAATATCTCTTTCTTCCCAACACCTCCGGTGCCAGAGACGCGGCCGAAGCAGTCCGCCTGGCCAGACTCGCCCGTGCTGCAGGAAGCGGTAACTGGCTCAAGCTTGAAGTAACGCCGGACCCGCGCACCCTGCTGCCCGACCCGGTTGAAACGCTCAAGGCCACCAAAGAATTGGTAAAGGAAGATTTCATCGTCCTGCCCTATATCAATGCCGATCCTATCCTGGCCCTGCGGCTGCAGGATGCCGGCGCGGCTGCAGTGATGCCGCTTGGCGCCCCTATCGGCACCAACCTGGGAATGATTACCCGGTTCCAGGTTGCAATAATTATTGACCAGGCCCGTGTTCCGGTGGTCGTTGACGCCGGTCTGGGAGCACCTTCTGATGCAGCACTGGCCATGGAGATCGGTGCAGATGCGGTGCTGGTCAATACCGCTATCTCGGTTGCCGGTGATCCTGTTAAAATGGCTGCAGCCTTTGCCCAGGCTGTGGAAGCCGGCCGTGCCGCCTTTGAGGCGGGTCTTGGCAAAAAAAGCTCGGAAGCCTCTGCCTCCTCGCCGCTGGCCGGCCTGGATTTTATAAAAAATGATTAGTCTCCCTTCTTTTAAACAACTCAAAGAACAGATAAGATCCTGCACCGATGAGGATGTACAGCGCAGTCTGCGTTCAGCACATCTGAATACCGCAGACCTTGCCGCTCTGCTTTCGCCTGCGGCGGACAAGCACCTTGAGGCCCTGGCAGCCCGCTCGGCTGCCATCACCAAAATGCGCTTCGGCAGGACCACCCAGATTTATGCACCGCTTTATGTTTCCAGTTTCTGTACCAACCGCTGCAGCTACTGCGGCTTTTCCGCTGACAATAAGATCGAACGCCGCCTCCTGACCCTTGCCGAAGCAGAGGCTGAGGCAATGATCCTGCAGCGGCGTGGATTCAACCATATTCTCCTGGTATCCGGAGAAGCACCGGCAAAACTCGGGGCCGACTACCTGGAAAAGCTTACTTTGAGGCTGCGCGACCGCTTTGCCTCTATTTCCATCGAGGTGCAGCCTCTCTCCACAGAAGAATATACCAGGCTTTTCAAAGCCGGGGTCACCTCTGTTGCCATTTACCAGGAGACCTATGACCGGGAGACATATAAAAAGGTGCATCTTTCAGGCCAGAAATGTGATTTCGATTTCAGGCTTGAAACTCCTGCCAGGGCCGCTGCCGGAGGTATGCGCGAGGTTGGTATAGGCACCCTGCTCGGCCTGGCTGACTGGCGTGCAGAAGGTCTGGCCCTGGGAATGCATCTTGCCTGGCTGAGAAAGAATTTCTGGCGTACCGGCCTGACGGTATCTTTCCCGAGACTCCGGCCTGCTGCCGGTGAATTTCAGCCTCTCAGCGAGGTAAAAGAGAGAGACCTGAGCCAGCTCATTTTCTCCCTGAGAATATTTGACCCTGATGTGGGCATCATCCTGTCAACCCGTGAAGAGGCCCGCTACCGCAACGGCATGGTCGGA
>JAFDCR010000228.1 GCA_019312685.1 Deltaproteobacteria bacterium
CGAACCGGCAATCATTCTACTGCCTACAAACGGCCTGTTGCAGGATACTGTCTATCGTAATGTTGAAACCATTCTGCAAGCCTGCCCCAGCAGCTCCATTGTGGTCAAACTCTCTCTGGACGGTCCCGAAACAGTTCATGACGAACTGCGAGGCGTTCCGGGCGCATATCAGAAAACACTCAAGACCTGCTCAGCCTTGGGAAAGCTTGTAGACAAATATGAAAACTTTGAGCTGGGCATTAATACCGTATTCTGCCAGGCCAACCAGGATCTGATGGATGGAGTTATTGATTTTGTCCAAACGCTTCCCAATATTAAAACGCACACTGTCTCGCTGGTCCGGGGCGAGATCTTCCGTGATGACCTGAAGCAGATTGACCTGGAAAAATACAAAAAAGTTATTGACCGGCTTGAATCGGATCTCAAAAAGCGGCTGGCATCGGTCTATAGCTTCAGGGGCGCCAGACTTAAAGCTGCCCAGGATATTCTCCAGCGCCGCCAAATTTATGAGGCTGCCTGCCACAACAAAAGAACATCTACCTGCTATGCCGGTAAATTGAACCTTGTTTTAACCGAAACAGGTGACCTGTTCCCTTGTGAGGATTTTTCCGAGAAGATGAAATTCGGCAATATCCGGGAAGCTGACTATGAGCTGCACAGGCTGCTGGAATCGGATCAGGGCCGAAAAGTTCTGGAATTTATTGCAAATAAAGGATGCTGCTGTACCCACGAGTGCTACTTTATGACCAACATTCTCTTTAACCCGGGATATTATCCTGCGCTTCTCAAAGAATACCTGCAGCTCTAGTGAGGTGGGCTGATGGTGATAAGATGATAGGTATGGTCATCAGTAGTTTTGGCTATTCCGAGGATAAAGGCAAAAACACCTCCATCCTGATCCGGCCGATCAGGTTGACCAGTGGCGCCAGATCGGCCAGCTCTTCCCCCTCGATAATCTTGATATGGGTGGCATCGGCTTCCAACTGTCCCAGGATTGGATCCAGGACCAGCCACTCGCCGTCCACCAGACTCTCCACCCAGGTATGGTAAAGGAATCCACCGTAATCCTCGGAATAGACCAGCCCGTTCACGATTTTGGTGGGAATGCCAAGCGACCTGGCAAATGCGGCGAATAGGTAGGAATGGCCCTGGCATTCGGCCTTGCGGGTTTCCAGGACATCCAGGGCGGAGAAGACATCCACCGGTTTTTTGGCGATATTATCAGCCAGCCAGCGCATGAGCAGTTCAATCTGACCGCGCGGTTCGTTCGTCCCGCCCACAATCCGGCCGGCCATCCCCATGATCTTTGCATTGGCGCTGGGGATCACCGGGGTTGACAGGAGATGGCGCGGATTTACCAGGGCTGGTTCCCGTTTTTGCCCCAAGCCGCCGATCCGGCACCGCACCCCCTCTCCTTCGGGCACGCACTCCTGCCAACTGTCACTCGGCAGGACCAGGATGTTGTCGATTCCACTCAAAAAAACATCCATGGACCGCATCTCCCTGGGAGCCTCGATCGCCTTGTCCACCTTGATCAGGCTGAATTCAAGAAAGGATTCCTCCTTGTTCAGCACCGCGTCGGCCAAATACTGCTTTGCCTGGTCTTCGCTCTCAAGGCCGGCGATAAAAATGCCGCCAAGGGACATCTCCAGAAGGGGGAGGCCCCTGCGATCAAGCCAGGAATGGACCACCTGTCCGTGCAGCCTGGTCTTGAGTTTGTATGCTTGACCGCTAAAGAGATCGCTCTCCTCATAGGCCAGGATCACCTGTTCCACCCGGTCCACGGTCAGGGTCTCGCCGTCATAAACAAAAAAGGAATAGCGGCGTCCGATTTCCAGGCCTTGCAGCAGCGGATACAGGCCAATAACGCTGGTAGGGTAGATCGGCCCGTCAAGGGGCACGGTAACAATCTCCGGTTCCCGGCCCGCCGTGATCTGCACCTCCAGCCGCCCCTCCGTTGCCCTGCCTCGCAAGAGCATGCGGTTGCCATCCATATTGTATTCGTAGGAGAATTCCTTGATGGTCAGATCGTGGTTTATCAGGTCACGGGACCTCAAAGCCACTTCCTTTGCATAGGTCATGAAATGGAAGCTGAGAACCGCCTCGGATAGTACCTCGAACTCCTCGTTTCCCGCCGGAATCAGGGTAAAATGGGTATAGCCGATCTTTTTGCCGTTGAAGACAATCCCGGTCCAATACTCTCCATATGGCCAATCGGCCAGGGTATATCGGGGTACTTCCGGAGGCTCGGCAACCGCCCGGAAATAGAGGCTGGCGCATCCGGTCTGCAGGAAAAGCAGAAGGAGAAGCGGCAGAAATCGCATACAGTGTCGTTTCAGGTTCACAAAGGTCTTCTCACCGCAAGGTAAAACAGGTTTGCCGAGGTCTTTGGGCCGAGGCCTTCAGAAGCCCAAACCGCAAATGCGCAATTCTCATCATTGCCCCAGCCTTTTTCGAAAGTCATCCCTCCCTAAAAAAGCCATAAAGATTGTTCAGCTACAATTCACCTCGTTTTTCATGGGACAATGACACCAGATAACCAGAAATGGGTGTTGCCGCATTCTTTGGTCAACGGCGCTTAAACAATCCCTTTTGGGTCTGCAGCCAGAAAAGGCTTTTCACTCCCTGCCAGGCTGCCAGAAGGTCGTTCATACTCCTTAAGGCAAGCAGTCTCCGCCAGAGAAATTTGGGCCGGGAGTAAAATTTCTTTAACGCCAGCTGCCGCAATTCGGCTATCTCTTCCCTGGTCATGGTATAGGGAACAAAGGCCGCACCCTGGTAAGTATAATCAGATAAATCCTCTGACATTGTCCCGTATTTTTCAATATTATCATATAGTTCGGTGCCGGGAAACGGGGTAATGGCGTGAAAGTTGGCTATATCCGGGTCGAGCTCCAGGGCAAATTCTATGCTTTTCAGTCCATCTTCATAGGTCTGTCCGGGAATACCGAAGAGAAAAGGGGTATATACCGTCAGGCCAACTTCCTTGGCAGCCTTCACCGCCTTGCGGGTCTGCTCCGGAGTAATACCCTTGCGGATGGCGTTCAGGTCTTTCTGCACCCCGCTTTCCGCCCCGAATAAAATAGCCCAGCACCCTGCATCCTTGAAGGCCTGCAGAAGCGGCTTGTCCACCTGGTTCACAACAGCCGAGGCAAACCAGGTAAAATCAAGGCCCCTCTTCTTTATCTCAGTGGCGATTGTCATGGCCCGGTTGTAGTCGGCAGCCAGGGTATCATCAATGAACTTAATTTCCCGGTAGCCCTGCGATAAGACAAGCTCCACCTCGGTCATGACATTTTCAACGGAGCGGTAACGTATACCGCTTTCGCGATATTTGTCGATCTGGAAACAATAGAGGCATCTGCGGTTGCAGCCTCTGGCTGTCATGATAACCGCAACCGGCCTTCTTTTATAGGTCGCGGGAGGGGGGATATATTTGCCGGCCTCTCCAAGAAGCTCGCGGGCCGGAAAGGGAAGGGAGTCAAGGTCGGCTATTAGCTGCCGGGGAGGATTTTTCCTGATTAGTCCACTGCTGCGAAACGCAATCCCTTCAACGCCATCAAGGGATTGTCCGGCATCAAGTTTTGCAAGCATTTCAACCACGGTAATCTCACCCTCGCCGGTCACTACCGCATCCAGATCTGAACAGTCCTCCAAACATTGTTCCTGAACCGCAACAGGATACGGCCCTCCAACAGCAATAAAAACACCTTCGATTTTCTGTTTAAGGGCCGCTGCGGTCTTCTTCGCCTTTTTCCAGCCAAATGCAGTGGAGTACAAGCCGATGAACTGTGGATCATACTCTTTGACCTGGGTCATTATCTCTTCATGCTGCATGAAGGCGCCGTTATAAAAACGCACTTCGTGCCCTGCCTGCTGCATAGCAGCGGCAACATAAAGGGTTCCCAGCGGCTGCCAGTAATTGATCTGGGAGCCGGCAGTTTTAGAGGAAAATATATCTTCCGGAGCCCATGCCGGTATAATGAGGGCGCATTTCATCTTGAATTCGCTTAATATTCTTTAAGGTTACATTGGCTCGACAGAAACTTCATTTATGTGGTTTTTTCCAATAAAACTTTTCAAAAAAAATACCAGAAGAACCACACTCCGGTGGTTCTTCTGGTATAAAACAACCGCTATTTAAAGCCAAGTCAAAAACGAGGCGTTAAATTCTTTAATCTAGGAAATTTGGCTTTACTTTACAATCAGTACGGGCCTGTCAGCCTCATTTGCAACTTCCCTGCTGACGCTTCCCATTAACAGCCGTGCACCAGCTCTCTGTCCGCGTGAGCCGATTAGTATCATGCCCACATCTTCATTTTGGGCGGTTTCAATTATCTGCTCAGCAGGATGACCAGTTTTAACCATGGTCTCCACTAACGGCACAGGCTGATGCTGCTCAAGGGCGTTTTTATAATAGCTTAAAACTTTTTCTGCTTTTTGATCCAGGGCCTCCTTGTATTCGGTTCCTTCAAGAACCTCCTGCAGGGTACTGAGCTCAGCATCTCCAAGTAGGTCAGTCATAAAGGATCGCCCCTCAAACTTCTCAACATAAAGCAGAATAATCGACTCTGGAGCCATACATTTACAAATTTCGGTGCACTTGTTGAAAATCTCTCTCGTTGCTTTTGTGTCATCAACGGCTATAAGTATTTTCATTGTTTTATCCTTCGAGTCTAAGGTTTAAGCATTGCTCTGACAATTACACCTTCTCTTTATTGACCATAGCCGCCGGATGGAGCAGCGCCGTAGCCGCCGGATGGGGCAGCACCATAACCGCCGGATGGGGCCTCGCCATAACCACCGGACGATGCGCCATAGCCACCGGAGTCACCACCGTAACCACCGGAGTCACCACCGTAACCACCGGATGATCCTCCTCCTGTCGGGGCAGCCTTTTGGGAAACGCCGTGCCTCACCGTAGCAACATCGGTCGGGGCCATACTATATCCAAGTATAAAGCCCAGAATTCCCACTGTTATTATTATTATTATTGCAAAGTTCGTTTTCATATTCCCTCCTCAGGTCAGGTAGCGTTATTTGTTGCATGGCCTGCTCGACCATATGGAACCCGTGTACACTCTATCAGTTGAAGATAGTGAGCCGGGTTCTGTCTGGGCATAAACAGAAACCCGGCGGCATCGGCCATAATCAACGAAAATATTAACCCTTTTCAATTTTCAGAAAGAGCTTCCCTCCTTCGGTCCCCTCTTCAAGAATCTCATCGCCCTGGGCTTCACACATCTGGATGATGGTTTCCTTGGAAGAAGGATTGTCAAAAACGAGATTCAGGATGTCTCCCTCTTCCATTTTCTGAAGGGATTTTTTGCAGTACATCTGGGGGTGGGGGCAGACATACCCGCATACATCTAGAGAGTAAGTGTTGTCGCCGGTTTTTTCAAATTTTACTTCAGCCATGATTTTTCCTCCTAAAACTTAAATTATAGTTCAAGATAATTTATCAGAAGTCAGCCATCTGCTGCTTCATTTTTCTTTCAGTAAACCAGTTTAAAAACGATACGCCAATAAAAGCTCCTATTACCATACCGGTTCCATAGACCCAACCGTTCGGGTCACCGCCGGCCGCCCTGATAAAAAAGCCGCCGATGTTACAGCCAAGGGAAGGACGGGAGCCGAAACCCATTAAAAGTCCGCCAGAGAAACCCCACATTATCAGCTCGGGAGACGGTACTTTAAATTTATATTCATTATTCAACCGTGCCATAACCATGGCACCGAAAATAATA
>JAFDCR010000229.1 GCA_019312685.1 Deltaproteobacteria bacterium
AGGGAAGCGCCGACGAAATCTTCACAACCCTTATGGGCGACAAGGTTGAACCGCGTCGGGAGTTTATTCAGAACCATGCCATGGAAGTATCCAACCTGGATATTTAAGAACCACCACCCTTGCTAAGGCATGGTTTTAAGAAACCACATATACAAGTTGCAGGTAAGTAAAAATGGACAATCAGGGTAATGAGGCTGTCCGGGAAAAAACTCCCGGTATTTTTATAGAAAATGAACTGAAAAAATCCTATATGGATTATGCCATGAGCGTCATTATCGGCAGAGCCCTGCCGGATGTCCGTGACGGCTTTAAACCTGTACACCGCCGGGCCCTTTTTGCCATGCGGGAACTGAACAACTACCACAATCGCCCCTACCTCAAGTCAGCCAGGATAGTCGGTGACGTCATCGGTAAGTATCACCCCCACGGTGATACCGCGGCCTATGATACTATTGTCAGAATGGCCCAGGATTTTTCAATGCGTTATCCCCTGGTGGACGGCCAAGGGAACTTTGGTTCGGTTGATGGAGACTCTCCGGCGGCCATGCGTTATACCGAGGCGCGAATGACAAAGCTTGACCAGGAAATCATCGCTGACCTTGAAAAAGAAACTGTAGACTTTGTTCCCACCTATGATAACAGTCACATGGAGCCGGTGGTGTTTCCAACCAAGGTGCCCACCCTCCTGATTAACGGCTCTTCCGGTATTGCCGTCGGCATGGCAACCAATATTCCCCCCCACAATATCACAGAGGTGATGGACGGCTTGATCGCCCTGATAGAAAACCCCAGCATTTCAATTCATCAATTGATGGATAAAATAACCGGTCCTGATTTTCCCACCGGAGCATTTATTTGCGGCCGGGCGGGAATCAGGGAAGCTTACGAGACAGGACGCGGTTCGATTCTTATGCGTTCAAAGGTTGAAATTGAACAGAGCAAAAAAGCCAACCGAGAGTCAATCATTATTACAGAGATTCCCTATCAGCAGAACAAAGCAACTCTTATAGAGAAAATCGCCCTTTTGATAAAGGACAAGAAGATAGAGTCCATTTCTGAAGTCCGTGATGAATCTGACCGTCGGGGTATGCGCATAGTGCTTGATTTGAAAAAGGATGAGATTGCCGACGTTGTCTTGAATCAGCTTTACAAGATGACTCCGCTGCAGAAGAGTTTCGGCATAATATTTTTGAGTATTGTCAACGGGCGCCCGGAGATCCTCAACCTGAAGCAGATTCTGCAGAATTTTCTTCTGCACCGTAAAACCATAGTGTATAGGCGCACCGCCTACGACTTGAGAAAGACGGAGGAAAAGGCACATGTCCTTGAGGGCCTCAAGATTGCAATCAGCAACCTTGATGAGGTTGTGGAGCTGATAAAAAAATCACCTGGACCCAAGGAGGCTAAACAGGGTTTGATTGACAGGTACGAGCTTTCTGCAATCCAGGCCCAGGCGATCCTTGACATGCGTCTTCAGAGGCTCACCGGCCTTGAGCGTGACAAGATAGTCGAGGAGTATGAAGAACTCATGCGCCAGATTGCCAGGTTTAAGGAAATTCTGGCAGACGAGAAACTGGTTCTCAAGATTATTCGCGAGGAGTTTGAGGAGATTAAGGAACAATACGGAGACGAACGGCGCACAGAGATAACCGAAGCCCCCGATGAGATCCTGCCTGAAGATATGATTGCCCAGGAAGAAATGGTGGTCGCGGTATCCCATGAAGGTTTTATAAAGAGAAACCAGCTGGATCTTTATCGGGCTCAACACCGGGGTGGAAAAGGCGTTAAAGGTATGCAGACCCACGAGGAGGATTTTGTCAGCAGCCTGTATCTGGCAACCACCCACGATACATTTTTGTTTTTTACAAACCTGGGCAAGGTTTTTCACCGGAGAGTATTTGAGATACCCCTAGCCAGCAGAACCGCTCGTGGAAAGGCTCTTGTGAACCTTCTGGACCTGACTCCCGGTGAAAAGGTTGCAGCAATTATGCCGGTCAAGAGCTTTGAGCTTGGAGAGGACGATGAACGCTATGTGGTTATGGTTACCAGGAACGGCATAGTGAAAAAGACCGATCTGCGTGAATATGCCCGTTCTATGAAACGCGGCAAGATTGCCCTGAAGATAAGAGAAGGCGACGAGATTATCTCGGCGGTCATGACCAGCGGCAACAACGATATAATGCTTTTCTCCAGTAACGGTATGTCCGTTCGCTTTAACGAGCAGCGCGTGAGACCCATGGGGCGGTCAGCCACTGGGGTTAAGGGCATGACCCTTAATCCGGATGACACGGTGGTCGGCGTGGTTGTGGTAGATGAGACAACCGAGTCGATTCTTTCCGTTACGGAAAACGGTTTCGGCAAGCGAACCTCTGTTGATGATTATCCGGTCAGAAACCGCGGTGGTAAGGGGGTCTTTACGATCAAGACAAGCGAACGGAACGGCAAGGCTATCGGTGCACTTCAGGTTGTGGATGATGACGAGATAATGATGATGACCGACGGCGGGAAGATCATCAGGACCTATATGAAAAACGTCAGGGTAATTGGCCGAAACACTCTGGGGGTGAATCTTTTTAAACTTGCAGAGGGTGAAAAGGTGGTCGCTATGGATCGGGTGGCGGAACCGACGGAAAATGGAAATGGCGGCGGCGAAGAGGATGTTGTCAGCTCTGCAGAGGATTAAGGAGTGGTAATTATGCCCGTTGAACATGCTGCTGTAATAGGGGCTGGAAGCTGGGGTACAGCCCTGGCAAAATTACTCAGCGACAAGGGGTGCCGTATTACCCTTTGGGCTCACCGCAGGGAACAGGTTGAGGAGATTCTCAGCGAACGGGAGAACCTCACCTATCTGCCCGGATTCAAACTTTATGAAAACATTACTGCTACTGCAGATATCAGGGAAGCGGTCTCCGGTCAGCCGGTGGTGGTAATGGTTGTGCCCTCGCACGGGTATCGCGATGTCTTTCGTCTGCTTCTTCCATACCTATCCAGCGGCACCCATGTAATTTCAGCAGTCAAGGGTATTGAAAACGACACCCTGATGACAATGGATCAGGTCATGGAGGATGAACTGTCCAGGCTTGAGTCCCCCCCTGAGCTTCATCTTGGCGTTTTGGCCGGTCCCAGCTTTGCGAAAGAGGTGGCTGCCGGAGTGCCGACCGCAGTGTCTGTTGCAGCAAAGACCAAAGAAGAGGCCGTTTTTTTTCAGGAATTTTTTAATGCACCCCTGTTCAGGGTTTATGCCTGCACCGATCTTATTGGCCTGGAACTGGGCGGTGCCTTAAAAAATATTGTTGCCATTGCAGCAGGCATCAGTGATGGACTTGGATATGGTACCAATACAAGAGCCGCTCTTATCACAAGAGGTCTGGCTGAAATAAGCCGCCTTGGTATCGCAATGGGTGCTGATCCCATAACCTTTTCAGGTCTGAGCGGATTGGGGGACCTTGTTCTGACATGTACGGGTGATCTCAGCCGTAATCGTTCGGTGGGGTTGAAGCTGGGCCAGGGTAAAAATCTCAGCACCATATTATCGGAGATGAATATGGTTGCGGAGGGGGTTATGACAACCCGCTCTGCCTGGAACCTTGCCAGTAAAATGGGGGTTGAAATGCCCATTCTGGAGCAGGTTTATCAGGTGCTGTACAAGGATAAACCATGCAATGAGGCAGTGAGGGATCTTTTGGCTCGGACCTTAAAACCAGAACAATGGTAAGCCTGACGAGTTAAAACACCCCATCTACTTCGTCATCTTTCGTTTTTCATCATTGCGGCGTATTTCGTATACGCCTCATTCTTCAAAACTCGGATTCCTTGTATCTGAAGCATTTTAATTCGTCAGCCTGCTTTGCTCAGCTAATACAAAGCCCACATCAACAATGAACATACATGGTTGATGATTAATCGAGATTTATTTGGGTTAAACCGTCTAGTCTTCAGACCAGTCGTTGTGTTCAAACTGACTGTGATCCGGTTTTGGGGATTTAGTTTCAATAAGGCGGGCATGGAGCCACTTCAGAACCTTGTCAAACTCAGCTACCACTTCACCCAGGGCCTTGCCACGGTGGCTTACCCTGTTTTTTTCTTCGCTGCTGAGCTCTGCAAAGGTCCTGTTGTACTCCGGAAAGAAAAAGACAGGATCATAGCCGAATCCCGCATCGCCCTTCGGTTCCCTGGTGATCTGCCCTTCACAGCGGCCCTCATAAGTCAGGGCAGGCCCGGAGGGAACGGCAATGGAAATAACGCATTCAAATGCGGCGCGTCTGTCGGAGACGCCTTCCATTTCCCGGAGGAGTTTGGCGATATTATCTTTATCTGCAGCATTTTTCCCTGCATAGCGGGCAGAGAGTACCCCTGGGGCTCCACCCAGGGCCTCGACTACCAGGCCTGAATCGTCTGCTATTGCGGGCAAACCAAGGGCCTTGGCAGTGAACAGGGCTTTTTTATAAGCGTTGTCGTCAAAGGTGCTCCCATCCTCTTCCACTTCGGGAATCGGCCCAAAGTCGCTTAAACTTTTTATTTCCACAGGAAAGTCTTTAAGCAGCTGCTGAAACTCTCTGACCTTCCCTGCGTTTCTAGTAGCAAGGACTATGATATTAACCATTTATATTGTCTCCTAAAATACAACCGGCCATAATGGTTTAACCGGTAATGATAATCTGATTTTTTATTTGGTACTGAAAAAATTCTTTTGAATGTTCAACAGGAGGAACTCTACAGTAAAAAAATCTTTTTTCAAATCTGTTTTGAGGTAAATAAATCGTCAGATAAAGAACGGTACTATGTTTTTTATCTTTATTCAGAAAGTCATAAATATTTTGTGAAATGGTAAGAATATTTTCAAGCTCCGACCTTGTCTCTTTTTAAAATATAGCGTATAAAACCCGTCACACGCTATAAAAGAATAGTGAATCCGAAACGTATACTATTTGAAATATATTTGAGTAAATTAACAGGTGCTAGAGAATGGCTGAAATAAAAAGCACACTTGAAAAAGTTCTGGAACGGGCGGCCTCCATGGGCCATGCAACCAGGGAAGAAATTGCAGCTGAAGAAAAAGTCAGGGACGGCATGCGTATGGGCGCAGACTATCTTCAGGGCCGGGAGGTAGACTTTGCCGGTGCTCTTGAACCGACAAACGAATCCGTGCTTGTCAAGAGAGGCCTGGTGCAGGTTTTTTTGAGAAATATAGTGCTGCCACAGGATGATGACCGGGAAAGAGCCGAGAGGGCCATGCAGGGACTTTTGGACCTGGGACAGGGCAGCGGCGATCTTGTCTCAATTTTTACAGATATGAAAGGGGTGCTGGATCACTACCTGCAGCACAAAAAAGAAATTCGTCAGCAGGTGGAGGATGCTTTCAGGCAGCAGTTGGAACAGGCTATGGTTCAGCAAACCGGTCAGGCTGGTTTGGGCATGAAGGTAGATCCGACCCTGCATCCGAAGTTTCAGGAAGAGTGGTCCCGGATTAAGTCTGACCTGGATGCCCAGTACAACCAGGCCCTGGAGCAGCATAAAAATTTGGTGAAGCAGAGGTTTTTAGTGACCTACTAAGATTTTTTAATCTCTTAAATAATGTGCTGGGGAAGCGAATTGCATGGAAATAGAAATATACCTGGATGTCGAACAGGCAACATCTGATGATTATCCCAAAATAAAGCAAAAAGTCGCGGAATGGTATGCTGAGGGTGCTGAAATTCGTTATGATAAGAACTGTTTCGGCCAGATGACTGAACTGGAAAAACCTTTCAGCTACAGGGTAAACCTTGGTAATGTTGACCCAATCGAGGCGATCCGGGACCTTCACGCAAGGGTTTATCGTTTAGGGGCAAAGGCCCATATTTATTTTGTTCCGCTGTAATGAATCCTGTGAAGCCACTGGAAAAAATAAGGGCTATTCTCAGACGCAAAAAGGCTGATGCTTTTTTGGTTACTCAGCCTGAAAACAGACGATACCTCAGCGGCTATACTGCCATTGATCATTCAATTTCGGAAAGTTCCGGCGTCTTGTTGATTCCAGTCGCTGGAATCCCGCTTCTGTTAACTGATTCACGCTATTATCTGCAGGCCTGTAAGGAAGCGAACGGGTATAAGGTGATACTAGTGCGAACTTCTCTGGTGAGTTCAATAAAGCAAGTTTTACCGCAGCTGGGAGTACGGCGTCTGCTTTTTGAAAGCCACTATGTTCTGCACTCAACCGCAGTAAAGTTAGAAGAATTGGGCCGGCAGCAGAATATGGAAACAGTTCCCGTCCATGGAATGGTTGAGAAGCTGCGGACAATAAAGACTCCAGGTGAGGTTGAAAAGATCCGAAAAGCTGTTGCTTTAAACGAGCGGGTTTTTCAGGAAATTTATGGGGTGCTGGCACCGGGGCAGTCAGAAAAGGAGGTGGCCGTTGCCATTGAGTCGGCTATGATGCTTAAAGGTGCTGATGGACCGGCTTTCCCAACCATAGTCGCATCCGGAGTAAATGCAGCAGGACCACATGCAGTTCCGACTGATAAAATAATAAAGGAAGGGGAAACAATTACTATTGATATGGGGTTGAAACTGAACGGGTACTGTTCAGACATGACCAGAACTGTGGTGCTGGGTAGAACAGATAAAAGGACCAGGGAAATATTAACCCTGGTCCGCAGGGCCCAGTTATCGGCCCTTAAAACCATCAGGGCGGGCATTCTGGCCAGTGAGGCCGACAGGGCTGCCCGGAAAATAATCAATGAAGCCGGGTTCGGCAGATATTTCGGTCATGGTCTTGGCCATGGCGTAGGGCTGGCCGTTCATGAAGCTCCCTACCTTAACAGAAAGCGGAGAAATCAACTCCGGGCCGGCATGGTGGTGACAGTGGAGCCGGGAATCTATATCCCCGGCTGGGGCGGAGTTCGTCTGGAAAACATGGTGGTGGTTGAAGAGGGCGGCTGCAGAAACCTCAACCGTGACACTACTTTTCTTGATCTATAATAAATACTTTTGTTTATGGTTGTTAAACTATGAAAAAGCACTTTGTTCTTGATACCAATGTTCTTTTGCATAACGCGGATGCTATAGCTTCTTTTGAGGATAACGTTGTTGTTTTGCCGATGACGGTTATTGAGGAGCTGGACAAATTCAAATCGCGCAATGATGAACTGGCCAGAAATGCACGGCAGGTAATTCGCAGTCTGGATAAACTGCGCGCCAAGGGCTCCCTCGGAGAAGGCGTTACCATGGGAAACGGCGGCTTGTTAAAAATCTTCATCGAGAGGGATGCAACAGTAGAAGGCATGGATATGTCTATCCCTGATAACCGTATACTTGCGGCGGCACATTATTATCGGATTAAAGGAGAGAAGGTTATTTTTGTTTCAAAGGACATCAATGCCAGGCTGAAAGCTGATGCTCTGGGCATAGAGGTTATGGACTTTGAAAAGCAGACCGTAAACTTTGACGAATTGTTTTGCGGCTGGCGGGAATTAAGGGTTTCTGCAACAATTGTGGATGAATTTTTCAAGGAGGACCTGTATGTCCTTGAGGGATATAACTTTTTCCCTAACGAATTTGTCTTTTTGATTGATGAAGGCAACGAAAAGCATACCGGTATCGGCAGAGCTTTAGACGAAAAGACCATTGGCCACCTGAATTCGAATTTTGACAGTGCCTGGAATACAAGGTCTCGAAGCAAAGAACAGCGTATGGCCTTTGAACTGCTGCTGGACCCGACAGTAGAACTGGTTACCCTGGTGGGACAGGCGGGCACCGGGAAAACACTGCTGGCCCTGGCTGCCGGCCTTGAAATGGTCCTGCACCAGAACCAGTATGAGAGACTCCTGGTTTCCCGGCCGATTATTCCTCTGGGTAAGGATCTTGGCTATATGCCGGGTACAAAGGATGAAAAGCTTACACTTTGGATGCAGCCAATATTTGATAACCTGACATTTTTAATGGGAGGATCAAAACGGCATAATGATAATGGGGAATCCGTCCGCCACAAGGTTGAAAAGCTTCTCTCGGATAATACGGTTGAGCTTGAGGCGCTGAGTTATATTCGGGGCCGTTCAATTCCCAGGCAGTTTATTGTGGTGGATGAGGCCCAGAACCTGACACCCCATGAAGTGAAAACTATTATCAGCCGGGCGGGAGAGGGTACTAAAATTGTCCTCACCGGCGACCCGTACCAGATAGACAATCCATACCTTGATGCCCGGAGCAACGGCCTGGCATACAGTGTGGAGCGCCTGAAAACCCATCAGATTCATGGTCATGTGACACTGGTTAAAAGCGAGCGCAGCACCTTGGCGGGCATAGCCG
>JAFDCR010000230.1 GCA_019312685.1 Deltaproteobacteria bacterium
CAGGCTGCTTCTGAGCTGCCGGCTTTCTGCAGTCAGAACCTGGTCTTCCAGATCGGCAACAGAGTCTTCCAGATCATCAATAACATGCCGCATCCGCTCCATCATTCGCCCGGCGATTTGAACCAGGAAGTCACCGGTTGATTCGGGTCCCATCCCCTTTTCGATTGATTCCCTGATATCCACTACTGAGAGAAGTCTGCGCCTTTTAGTACTGATAATGCGATTTTCTTCAAACCAGATCCTTATGCCCACCATGTCCTCGGGATCTGATCCGGGGTTCATGTTCACCCCGCGGAGGCTGAGAAGCAGCCCTTCCTGGAATATTGTGCAGCGCGGCCTGGAGTCCTCTTCCGTCAGGGCATCACATATAACCTCATCCAGGCCGATTTTCTCCTTGAGCCACTTTGGGGTTTTACTACTGCTGTAATCCAAGTGAACCCAGAGAATTCCTTGTTTAGGCTGCCATGAGTTTATTTCGTCCCAGCCAACTTTTTTCCCTCCACCTTCGCCATCAAGGATATAGGCATGAACAAGCCCATCTGCATTTTCAGCCATTACTCAACCTTTAGTTGCGTTTTTTAAGGCCTGCCAATGCCTCTGTAACAGGTGAATCAAAATGGATATCAACCTGGTGAAAGGCGATTGTTATGCCGGCGTCCTTCAATGCAAACCAGATGGCCTTGCGAAGTTCTGACATGAATACCCGCTGCTTCCATGGTTCATCTATGTTCAAATAAACCCCGAAAACCACCGCGGAATCGCCGAAATTCTGCAGCAGCACCCGGGGCTCCGGTTCCGGCAGTCGCCAGGGTATATTGCGGGCCGTTGCTTCAAGCACCTCTATTACCTTCTTCATGTCTGAGTCATAGTGTACTCCAACCTCGACACCCAGACGAAATTCGTTGTCACGTAAGGTATAATTTTTAACGGTTGACTGGGAGAATATTGAGTTGGGCATGATAAGTTCTTCATCCCGCCAGGTTCTCACAATGGTCGTCCTGATGCCCATGTCGATCACTTTGACAATCACCCCTTCAATTTCAAGAATATCGCCAGGCTTTATGGTGCGTTCAACCAGCAGGATAATGCCGGAGACAAAATTCTGGACAATATTCTGCATGGCAAAGCCGATGGCTATGGCAAACACGGCGCCCGCTGCAAAGAGGGCGCTGATATTGATGCCTATAGTCTGCAGGGCAATGCCGAAGCCGATAATAACTATAGAATAATGAACAAGCCGCAGAAGCGCGGCAAGGGTCCCCTCACGCTTTTCGAACTTTTGCCCCAGCGCTTTTTTGAGGGCCCGCTGTAAAAGCCCTGAAATCGAAATGGAAACAACAATGATAACAAAGAAAATAAAAATGGAGAGTATGGTAACCTCTGTGCCGGAGAGCTTAAAAAGAGGCTTGGAAGATAATACCGCTACATGTTTGAAAAAGCTTTCAAGGCTCAACATGTACCCCTGCAATTCATTACTGCATTATCAGAAACAAATTTATAAAACGATAAAATATATTCGAATAATGAAATCTACTTTATTTTATTAGAAAAAATCAATATGAAATCATCATAATTCCACATTAAACAACTTGAACCGCTAGTGAAGTAAACTTCATTGTAATAGAATATTATCAAAATCCTCGCATCCGGCTCGGGAGTATGCTTAATTTGTGATTTTCTTACTTAATTTATGAGCAAAATATCCCTTCATTAGGGTATTGAGGTATGGAAATTATTATACTGCAGGATATAGCCATAATATTCGGGCTTGCCATTATAGTACTCCAGGCCTGTCATAAAATAAGGCTACCTGCCATAATTGGCTTTCTGGTTACCGGGGCTCTGGTGGGACCACATGGGCTGCATCTTGTCAAGAGTGTACACGAGGTAGAACTGCTGGCCGAAATCGGTGTGGTTCTGCTCCTCTTTACCATCGGCCTGGAATTTTCTCTCAAAGACCTTTTTCGCTTGAAACGGCAGGTCCTTATAGGGGGCTCTCTCCAGGTTTTCCTTACTATTGTTGTTACTGCAGCCATTTTTACTTATGGTTATGACCTGCAGGTCAACCGGGCTATCTTCATAGGTTTCCTCATTGCTTTAAGCAGCACAGCAATAGTGCTCAGGCTTTACCAGGAAAGGGCTGAACTTGAATCTCTGCATGGTGAGACGGTTCTTGCCATTCTCATCTTCCAAGATTTCATCGTTGTTCTGCTCATGCTTTTGACCCCTTTTCTTGCAATTACGGGTAGTGAAGATTTTACCATAGGAAAATCCCTTCTGTTTCTACTCCTTAAAACATTAACAATTTTCGGAGCAGTCCTTTTTGCAGCCCGTTATCTGGTGCCGCATGCCCTTTTCCTTGTTGCAAAAACCAGAAGCCGTGAACTGTTCTTACTTACAATTGTAGCCATCTGTCTTATCACCGCCTGGCTGACTTCTTATGTCGGTCTCTCCCTGGGACTGGGGGCGTTTCTGGCCGGCCTGGTCATATCAGAATCAGAATATGGCACAGCAGCACTGGGAAACATTATACCATTCCGGGATATATTCATGAGTTTCTTTTTTGTCTCCATTGGTATGCTTCTTGACCTGCGGGTAGTGATGAATCATCCGGGATATATTAGTTTTCTGACCATTGGTGTCTTGTTCATGAAATTCTTCGTTATTCTGTTTATTGCCATTTTACTCGGCATCTCCCTGCGGAGTGCACTCATGACAGCCTTTGCCCTGGCCCAGGTTGGTGAATTTTCCTTTGTGCTTTCCAAGTTCGGCCTGGAATATAATTTCCTCGTTGGACTGCGCTATCAATACTTTCTTGCCGTGGCGGTCATAACCATGGCAATTACCCCGCTTCTGGTTTCCATCAGCCCAAAACTTGCTGAACTTATCCTGCATCTGCCGTTTCCGGATAAATTAAAAAGGGGCTTGGCACCCATTAGACAGAAAAAAAATGATTCACGGCTAAAAAATATTCACAATCATATCATCATAATCGGCTACGGATTGAACGGACAAAATCTTACCAAGGCCGCCATTAATTCAAATATTCCTTACGTGATAATCGAGACAAACCCGGAAACGGTCAGAAAGGAGAAAAAACAGGGTAAAAATATTATATACGGCGATGCCACCCATGTTCCGGTTCTTGAGCACGCCGGTATTAAGAATGCCAGGGTCGCGGTTATTGCAATCTCGGATTATGTGGCCACCCGCCATATCACCCACCAGATAAAAGAAATGAACCCGTCACTTCATGTTATAGTCAGGACGCGTTTTGTCAGCGAAATTGAACCGTTGCATGAACTGGGGGCGGACGAGATCATACCGGAGGAGTATGAAACCGCAGTGGAAATCTTTATACGTGTCTTAAACCATTATCTCGTCCCACAACAGGAAATTGACCGTTTTGTAAATGAAGTGAGGGCGGGCAGTTACCAGATGCTGCGCTCCAAGCCGCGCTCACTTGTCTCTGTCTGCGATATGAGCGGTTGTCTTTTTGATTCAGAGTTGAAGGTATATGAGGTAGAACAAAACTCTCCTTTTATTGAAAAGACTATAGCCGAGATTGGTTTACGAAAAAATTTCGGGGTGACAATCCTGGCAATCCGCAGGCATGACAAGATCAATTCAAACCCCTCTGCTGAAACTCTTTTAAAAGCTGGAGACGTACTTATTATTTTCGGCACATCGGAAAACCTAAGCAAATTCATGCAAATTTCTCGTTCCGGGAATCCTACCTAAACCAACAAAAAATTTTATTACCAGAACTGGTTACCCAATAGGCTCTTGAGACAAAAGTTATTGTTGACAATGCTAAACTGCAGCAAATTAAAATTAGCTATTCACATCATTATAACCCATTAATAAAATATGATATTTAACCAATAACTGATTCCCAAAAAAGGCTAAAACAATTACAATTGGTTACAACTGTTCGGTAGATATTTATATATTGCCTTTTTTTAGGAGTAGAGTATGAAAATTGCCGTAGTCTATAACCGGATGAGTAAAAAGGTA
>JAFDCR010000231.1 GCA_019312685.1 Deltaproteobacteria bacterium
GGTAGAGGCCCATCTCTTTGGATATATCTATGCCCTGCTGCCAGCCTTTGCGGAAATCATGGTAGTAGAAAGAGATTTTGTGTTCCTCAGCCAGCTGCTCCGCCTTTTGACGGATCAGTTCATGGTTCTGGTAGCGGCTGTACAGCAGGGTTGTGGTAAAGGCATCTGCCCGTACCTTTTTTGCCTGCTCTACTGCTTCAAGCAGCCGCATGTCGTAGCAGATATTGCAGCGTTTATCTTCGTTGAAAACCACCTGGCGCAGGTAATCCCTCAAACCATATTCAGGCTGATAATCAACCTGCAGATTCTTTTGGGAGGCCAGCTTCTTCACCGCTTCAAGACGTTTCTTGAATTCCTGGAATGGATGGATATTGGGGTTAAAGAAAAAACCGCGTACCTTGATGCCTTCAGACTTGAACACTTCAAGGGGATAGACGGTACAGGGCCCGCAGCAGATGTGAAGTAAAACACTCATTTTCAAACACTTCGTTCAACTTTCAGCAATCAGCATTCAGCGGTCAGCTACCAGGTATTAGGTTATTAGAGCTCAAAGTGTTTTTATTAACCACGGACGGACACGGACTTTTCACAGGACAAAAGGTCTGTTCGTTGTGCGACCTGCACAACGAACAAGTTGTCACCCTTCAAGTATTAACAATTTGTTTCCGCGTAAGCGGTGACGCTATATCATTTGCCAAGTCAACAAATGATATGTCTGTTTCTGTCTGTCTTTGTCCGTGTATGTCTGTGATAAAATAATCCTTTTTTTAGCTTTCAGCTTTAATTCCCTTTGAAACTTTGACCCGTTTTCGTCATACGAGACGTTACGACAATGAAAATGAACATTCAAAATAAAAAAAAATTATTGCAACCGATAAAGCTACATCACTTATAAAGAAGTGCAAACCGATCCCAGAAATCCGGAAAGGACTTGGCCACACATCCCTCACCCTTTATCTTCACACCCGGCACCGCCAGACCTGCCACTGCAAAGCTCATGGCAATCCGGTGGTCATTGTACGTCTCAATCTCAGCCCCATGCATGGGGGTATCCGGATCCTTGCCTTCGATAATCAGGGCATCATCGAGTTCCTGCACCCTGGCTCCCATTTTTGCCAGCTCCACTGCCACGACATGGAGCCGATCGCACTCCTTGATCCGCAGATGGGCGATATTCTTTATGGTGGTCCTGCCCCTTGCCTGGGAGGCGACAACCGCAAGGGTCGGCACCACATCAGGCATGCCAGCCATATCTATGGTGATGCCCTTAAGCTCTTCAGGACCGCTGACGGTCAGGCCTTCACCTGTCTTGTTGACCTGACATCCCATTCGGGCCAGAAGAGCGACAAAGGCGGCATCGCCCTGCATGGAAGGGACCGGAACGTTGGGAACAGTTACCTCGCCGCCGGTTACCGCGGCGGCGGCATAAAAATAGGAGGCGTTGGAGGCATCACCTTCTATGGCGTACTCCCTGGCTTTATAAATCCCCTGAGGAATTGTAAAGCTGTTCAATGTTTCATTGGCTTCTACCCTGATACCGAAGGATTCCATCACGGCCAGGGTCATTATGACATAAGGCAGCGACAATATTTCCCCTTCAACGTTAAGTTCTGCCTGCTGCCTGGCGTAGGGCCCGACCAGGAGAAGCGAGGAGAGATACTGACTGCTTTTTCCCTCAGGCAGAACCGTTTTGCCGCCCGACAGACCGTTGGCCTTAAGAAGCAAGGGTGGACAGCCGCTGTCATTAATACTGGCAATATCAACACCCCAGCCCTGGAGGGCCTGCATCAGGGGCATAATCGGCCTTTCCGCCATCCTTTCATCACCGGTAATCTGAAAGTTGCCGGAGCCCAAGGCGGCAACCGAAGTGAGAAACCTGGTCGCCGTTCCGTTATTGCCCAGGAATATTTCCTTATCCGGGGTGGCGATCCGGCCTGAGTTGCCCTGTACCGTCCACTTATCAGTACCCTTTTCAATTGTTACTCCCATCTGTTCAAGGGCTGCAGCAGTATATCGCGTATCCTCGCTTTCGAGGGGGCCGATCAGGGTGCTTACACCGTCTGCCAGGGCGGCGGCAATCAGGGCCCGCTGGGTTATGGACTTGGAACCTGGAACATTGACAATGGCACTGATATTGGAAATTTGCGTGATTTCTTTCATAATTGAATTAAAAAAAATTCATCCTCACAACTTAATGTCTGCATATTGCAAGAATGGCGTCAGCAACCTGTTCAGGCGTCATCTCGTCCGTATTGATTGTGTGCTGCGCCGCCTCACTGTACAACGGGATTCTGCGATCGAGCACTTCCGCCACTTCGTCGGTAAAACTCTTGCCCTCGGTCAGGGCCGGCCTCTCGGTGCCGTCGGCAATCCGGCTGACAATAACATCCACCGAAGCCTGCAGCCAGAAAACAACTCCGTTGGCGCGCAGGGCCGGGATATTTTCAGGCCGTTCGATGACTCCGCCGCCGCAGTCAACAATTATATTGTCCCGCCGGGCCAGTTCCTTCGCCACCTCAGTTTCCAGGTCCCGGAACTTGGGCCAGCCGTTTTGTTCCACGAATTCGGGAATCGAGCTGCCCGCCTTTTTTACTATCTCCTCATCCATGCTGATGGTTTCCCGGTTCAGCTTCCGGGCCAGCAGCTCACCGACCACGCTTTTGCCGGTGCCGCGATATCCGATTAAAACTATATTCATGATGAAAGCTTCTCCATAACTACCCGCCGCATCAATTCCTCCGGGGCTTCTCCACCTGAAAAACGTTCAAACTGCAGGATAGCCTGGTTGATAAACATCTCGACCCCGGAAATCACCTTCAGTCCCTTGGTCTTGGCCTGAAGGAGCATTTTCGTTTCAAGAGGGTTATAGACCACGTCAAACACCACCTGTCCCGGCCTGAACAGTTCTGCAGGCACCAAGGTGGCATCTTCCTTGGGGTGCATACCCACCGGCGTACAGTTGACAATCAGGTCAGCACCTGCCATGTGTTCCGTCACTGTCTCAGGATTAAGTCTGCCGGGCTCAATGGCCGCCTCGGTGCCGCTCTCAAGGTCACTGGCAAGACTGAATAGAAGTTTCTCATTGATGTCCAGAAGCGTCAGCATGCCTATAGCGCCCTTCTGCGCCAGGGTAAAGGCAATGGCCCGCGCCGCTCCCCCGGCTCCCAGCATGAGGACATTTTTCCCCTTCAGCTCGACACCGGCATCGGTGATTGCCTTCAACGCCCCCGGACCGTCAGTATTAAAGCCGATCAGTTTCCCGTCCTCCTTGACCACCGTATTAATTGAGCCGATGAAACGGTCAACATCCGGGATCTCGTCAACATACTCCATCACCTCTATCTTATGGGGGATGGTGACGCTCATGCCGCGAAAATTGTCCAGGGCCCGCATGCCGGCCATGGCGCCTTTGACATCTTCAACCTGGAAAGCGACATAGATGCAGTCAAGATTCAGCGCCACAAAGGCACTGTTATGGATCGCCGGCGACATACTGTGTGATACCGGATTGCCGATTAAGGCATAGACCCTGGTCTGGGGATTTATTGATGTTCGTTCCTGCATTGTTGGGTAAACTCCTCCATTTATTGAGAAATAATTTTATCTTTCCTGGGCAAAGATCTTCAGCATGGCATGAAGTGTGGACACCCCGATCTGACCGGGCGCGGTTTCCTCGCCGCCGTCAGGGGCTGCATAGGTCATATAGCCTCCCAGCCTTAAGGTTGCCAGCCTGCTGATCATGCCGCTGGGTCCCATGCAGAAGGCAATAAGGGGAAAATTGTTTTCCACTGCCATGGTTTGAAGGTTCAAGACCCTGAGTACATCATTATAATTATCGGCCATGGTGACGATTTTACCGATATGGGCTCCGGATTCCATCTGCTGCTGCAGAATCTCCCCCAATTCTTCACTGGAAGGGGTTCCGGTAAAATCGTGCCAGGATATGATCATCCCGGTCTGATCATGCTGCAGCAATGCATCCAGGGCCTCGGCCCTTAACTCCGGCGATGTTTTCAGTTCAAGATCAACCAGGGCACAGTCGTTTTTTATCGCCTTGAGCAGCAGCGCCACCCGCTCCCCTTCCGGGCCTTTAAAGCCGCCGCCCTCCCAGACAGGCCGGTTGGTAAACAGCACAGGCCTGGTGAGCTGCCTGATGAAAGGCTCGATCTCCGGTGCAACAAGCCTGTCCAGTCGGATTTCAACGACATCTGCATAGTCCTCGGACTGTTTCGCCATTGCAACTGCTTCCGGGATTTTTTCACAGGCAATTGAAACACAGATACCCGCCGGGGAAGCAAGCTCCATTTTCAACTCTTGTTCTCCTTGTATTTTTTTAACTGGGCAAACCAACAACTATTATTTCAAGGTTAAACACACTATTCCATCAACATGAAGTTGTCAATCAGATCGCCGAAAGTCTGCTTCTCTGCTGCTTGCTTTTTAAGCTGGAGCAGGAGAGCATGTACAATCCTTGCCTCATGCGGCTCAAGAAGAAAACCTGGCGCCGGCTGGGCGGCCAGCAGGTTTCCTGAATCGCCTGTGCCTTCCTTTTTTAGCAGATAGGATAGAATATCCGCCATATTGGCCCAGTATCCCCCGTCGCTGTTTAAATGTTCGATGATCTGGGTAAAAACCGTGTTGACTGCAAGGTGGACGGGCGCCATTTCCGCCGCCCTGTTCTCTGAGCACCGTACAAGTGAGCCGAAGCTTCTGCAGCCGAAGGGGCGCACCTCATATATGGAACAGATATTATCCTCAAGAAAAACACATGGGGTAAAATCCCAGCTTCCCGCGCCAGCCGCGTCAATCTCCTCCTGGGCCAGGCAGGCCCTGGCATACTGGTTCGTTGTTACTGCAGGCTTGTTTTTTCCAGGAACGGTCTCTGAGAGTTTTTCATTCAGCCAGGTTCTTTTTTTTCTACGCTTGATAAAATCAAGAATCACCTCACCTTCAAGGCATGTCATGCAGACACTCTGGGTGCAGCAGGCTGCGCAGCCTTTACGGCAAGCCAGCGGTACTCTCTTAATCCAGCGGGAATAAACACCATAGGCAGTATTCAGCAGTTCTTTTTTCCGGGGCGTATCGGCCGGCACCCTTGATTTGCGTATATTCATTGATTACGACCAAACACTTTTCTTCTTACCCTGTCAATCACCTCTCCGGGAACCATTCGCAGGGCCAGAGCTATAACAAATGATGCTATCGCCAGGTCATCCAACCAACCGAGGAGGGGAATTGTATCGGAAATAAAATCAACCGGGACAATCAGGTATAAAAGACCGATACACAGGATAAGTTTTACATACCAGGGTGTCTGCCGGTCGAATAGGATCAACAGGTAATACCTGAGCCTTTGAAGAAAACTGCCCATCTTATTGAAAAGTTATCCGTCTGATATAAATGAAATGAATAGGGTGCAGTATACTGAGTTCAACTTTTCCTGGCCCTGCCGATCATTTCTTCTATGGATGCAAATCCTTTTTTAACCATGTACGATTCAATGCCTTGAATAATTTCTTCTGCAGCCCTGGGATTAATAAAATTCGCTGTCCCGACCTGGACCGCTTTTGCCCCTGCAAGGAGAAATTCTATTGCATCCTCAGGTGAGCTGATCCCCCCGATTCCTATTACTGGGATAGAGACACTCTCGGCCGTCTGCCAGACCATGCGCAGGGCGACCGGCTTGATTGCCGGACCGGACAAGCCGCCGAAAACATTGGCTAATTTTGGCCTGCATGACTCTATATCAATCGCCATTGCCAGGATAGTATTGATCAAAGATACCGCATCTGCTCCTCCATCTTCAACCGCCCTGGCGATCAGGGAAATGTCGGTTACATTGGGGGACAGCTTGACGATGACAGGACGGTTGAAGTGTTGACAGACAGCATGAGTAACTTTATGCGCCATCTCCGGATCCGTGCCAAAGGCAACCCCTCCCTGTTTCACATTGGGACAGGAGATGTTGACCTCTATTGCGGCAATCCTTTCTTCATCATTCAGACGGGCGGCAAGCTCCTGGTATTCCTCAACCGTATCACCAAGAATATTGACAATGAGTGGTGTTTCAATTGCATCAAAAAACGGCAGTTTCTCGGAAAAGAATCTTTCCAGACCGACATTTGCCAGGCCGATGGCATTAAGCAGGCCGCAGGCAGTCTCTGCTATTCTCTGGGGAGGATTCCCCTGCCTGGGAAGCAGTGATATGCCTTTAACAATAATTGCCCCGAGCCGATGCAGATTGACCAGCGAACTGAACTCCTCACCATACCCGAAGGTGCCGGAGGCGGTCATTACCGGGTTGCTCAACCGCAGGGAACCGATATCAACATTCATTTTAGGAGACTCTACAGCCATGCCACCTCATTCATATCCAAAACCGGTCCGTCCTTGCATACATATACATAGCCCTGCATGTCGGCCCGCATTACCGCACAGCCAAGACAGGCAGCAAGCCCGCATGCCATCATTGTCTCAAGTGATACCTGACAGGCCCAGCTGTTTTCCCTGCAGATGCCGGCCACTGCTCTCAGCATGGGATACGGACCGCAGCCGTAAACCATAATCTGTTTATCCTGCTGCAGTTCGGTCATGAGATCAGTTACAAGTCCCTGTCTTCCAAGACTGCCGTCCTCTGTGATTATGTCAACAGTAAGCCCCAGGTTGGTAAAATCCTCTGCCACTCTTGCTATTTCATTCCCGGTCCTTGCACCAAGCAGAACCCTTAAAGAGTAGACTTCATTCTTCTTGAGCAAATGTTTGGCAAGAAAGAGAAGGGGAGCCGTGCCGATACCTCCCCCGACAAGAATATGGAGGCTGTCCTCTGCCATAGTAAAGCTTTGCCCGAAAGGCCCAAGAATATCAACCTGTTGACCCGGCTCCATGCCTGCAAGAGCCTTTGTCCCCTTGCCGATTACTTTGAAAAAAATCTGCAGCATGTCTCCGCCGGACACCTGGTGCACGGAAAAAGGTCTGCGCAAAAGGGGATCCATGCCCTCTACCGTGCGCACCATGACAAACTGGCCCGGCCTTGAGAATTCTGCTATATCCGGCGCTTTTACTGTGAGCCGGTATAAATCCTCTGCCACCTTTTCCTTACGGACTATTTCAGCTAACTCTTTAAATGCCTGCATGAAATTATCATAGGGTTCAAGGCTAAAAGTATATAAAATCTCTAACAAAACAACAAGTAGCCCTTTGCCTTTCAACTTGGATCATGGTACTTTCATTCTGCTGGTTCACCTTATTTATAATTCCTGAGGTGAAGCAGTTTAAACGCCATAACTTATTACCACATTAAATAAAAAAAACGAATTTTTATGCTGCTGAATATCATTATTGTTCTTTCTTTTATTATCGGAGCCTCAATCGGCAGCTTTCTGAATGTAGTGATTCTCAGGCTCCCCGAAGAAAACGTTTCCATAGTCTTTCCTGCTTCAAGATGCCCAAAGTGTCTGCAGACACTTAAATGGTTCGATAATATTCCAATCATCAGTTTTATCCTGCTGCAAAGGAAATGCAGGAGCTGCGGGGCGCCGATATCCTGGCAATATCCCATGGTGGAACTTGCCATGGGGCTACTTTCCGTAGCTCTTTTGTTTAAATTCGGCCTCACCATTACCCTGCCTATCTATCTGGTCTTTACCGCTGCCCTTCTTGTTATAATTGTCATTGATTTCTATCATAAGATTATCCCGGATGTGATCAGCCTGCCCGGCATAGTCATCGGCTTTGTCTGCTCTTTTTTCAATCCCGTCATAACCTGGCAGCAATCAGGCATCGGACTTCTCATTGGCGGCGGAGTTCTTTATGCAGTTGCGGCAGGCTATTATCTTTTCACCAAAAGGGAGGGCATGGGAGGCGGAGATATAAAACTTCTTGCCATGATCGGAGCCTTCCTTGGTTGGCAGAGTCTGCCTTTTGTGGTTTTCGGCAGTTCAATACTCGGGGCGGCAGTTGGAATCGGGGCAATGGCTAAACAGAAGAAAGGCGGCAAGACCATGATCCCCTATGGACCCTTCCTGTCCATCGCCGCCCTGCTGTATATGTTTTACCGCGAACTGATCGACTACTATCTGGTACTGTACTTCCTGGGGCCGCCACAATAGTAAGTGGAGCACATATGGCTGAAAAAGGACTCATACTGCTTTATACAGGCAACGGCAAAGGCAAAACAACCGCAGCCCTGGGTCAGGTCTTACGGGCAGCAGGGCACGGCTTCAAGACCGCCATAATCCAGTTCATCAAAAACCTTGAAAACACCGGGGAGATCAAGGCAGCAAAGCAGATATTTGCCGATCACCTTGAGATATATCCCATGGGTACAGGTTTTACCTGGGATGCCAAAGACAGGGAGAAACTGCGCCGGGCCGCGGAAAAAGGCTGGGAGCTGGCCCGGGAAAAAATCAGCAGCGGCCGGTATTCCATGGTTATTCTTGACGAACTCACCTATGCTCTTAATTACGGCCTGCTCGACCAGGACGCGGTCATAGATTTCCTGAAGCAGAAACCGAAAACATTACACATCATTATTACCGGCCGGGATGCAGGCGACAAGCTGATCGACCTGGCCGATCTTGTCACGGAAATGAAGGAAATTAAGCATCCCTATCAAAATGGTGTCAAGGCCAGGAAGGGTATTGAATTTTAAACCTCTCCATACTCACGACCCTCAAATTGATTCAATTTTTATAGTTTCGGGCCAGGGGGAAGGCTATGTGAATGGGGATTGGCGCAAAATCCGTGCTGGAGATTATCTCTTTGTTCCTCCTGGGGTTGACCATGGTATCCGAAACTCCGGCACCGGTTCTCTTGTGCTTATGGTTCACCACAGTCCGTCGCTGCTGTAAACTTATCACCATATAATATTCGCAGGAAAGGATTAAGGAAGGGAGAGGTCTGTCCGGAAGTTAATTTCTGCGAGTGGAGTTCCGCCTTTAAGGGACTCACCAATCAGCTTTCCGAACCGGGAGGCCTCTTCCGTCTGGTCGTTAGAGTGGCCGAAACGGGTATAATATTTGCCGATAAAATTTGAACGCTCCGGATTTTTACCGGCAATTTTCAAAAAAACCCCGATAGTGCACCATGGCTCGGGATTCGGATGCGTAAAGGCAATCAGGTTTGAATAATGGGCGCCACACTTTTTCAGCTTCCTGCGAAGCCCCCACCAGTGCTGTTTCCAGTAGCCGCGGCATGATATCAAAGGCAGGACCTCCTGACCGCCCAGAACATCACTTCCGTACTTATCCAGAAAGTACAGGATGGGACCGCTCGGATTATAGGACCATGTGGGACCAGCAAGAATTATAAGGTTATACACCTGGTCGCATTTGGAAGAAAGTTCTTTTATTGGAACTCGTATACGGCAAAAGGTGGTCAGCATCATGGCAATGGTGCGGAGAAAGCCATTGACCGGAAAGCGCAGATGACGTGCAGGTCTCAATTTCTCAAAGACTACCTCAACGCCCTGTTCCTTGAGTCCTTCCGACAACCTGTTAACCAATATGCCTGTCTGTCCGCTGAAGGAAAAATAGAGAAAGAGAACCCGGGGATTTTTCTTTAGACCGACTGATACTATTTCTTGTCTTGCCGTCATAACGCGGTGTAGTCTGCCATATTTGCCCAAAAAAAGCCCCTGAAATATTCTTTCAGGGGCTTATGCATAACAAAGGTTAAAAAGTTATTCAAGGGTGAATCAGGAAACCATCTTCTCCTCTTTCACTGCAATTGCAACCTTATACAAAACAGTCAGGATAAAGAAACCGGTGGCCCAGACAC
>JAFDCR010000232.1 GCA_019312685.1 Deltaproteobacteria bacterium
GCCTGCGCGGGAATGACAATCTATGCTTTGCTCAATTGTCGTATCTTTAACTAAATGAATGAAGGAATTCTTAACAGACGGCATGCGATGTATTTTGCATGCTCATGAATAAATGAGGAAAGGTGATAATGTTATCCTTTAAAGATGAATGGAATCTTGAAATGGCGCTTGACGTCTTGAAAAACAAAAGCGTTGACAGCAAGGTCTGGTCGGATGCCGCCAAGTGGATAATGCTTTACGGCCCGCCGGAATTGCAGGAGGTCATGCGGGAGGCTTCGGAGATTGCAACAAAGTCATGTTTCCCGGAGTTGGAACCGGAGCGGTATACTGAAAACGGCGAGCCCTGCTACAATATTGAAAAGATCGCCGAAGCCCTTGGCATGACCAGGGAGGAGGCCATGGAAAGGATAGCCGAGATACAGGAGGAGCATGGGATCAAACACCTGTTTGATGCATCCGAGACCGAGAATATCCACTAGCAGAGTATATTCGATTGGGCGATAGGGGGGAGGCGAGACTACAGAAAACCGGAAACGGTTAAGTCGGATTTGCGGATTTGATTTATTATTTTTTCAGGCCTGTATCGCCGAATTTTTTGCGGACCTGCTCCACAATGTTGCCCCGCTTTAATTCCCGATAAATAGATGTATCCTTGTCTGCGATGATTTTTTCAAGGAATTTGCGTTGATTTTCAATGGAGAGAACATAAAGGTTCTTATCTATGCCCCAGCGGGCTTTAAAGTGGGGGAGCATGAAACGCCTGGTATTATCGAGAGTTTCCGTAAAGCGTTCTTCACTGTCTTTAAAAAAATCAAGCGAGTGGTGGAGAAAGTCTATTTCATTTTTAAAATTACCTACTTCGCCTTCCCGGAATTCATGAAAGAGAAAAAGCAGCTTTTCGAGGTAGGTATGATCGGCCATTTGGGCTATGAGATCAGCGGTTGCAAGCATTTTACCAAGCAGTTCGATTGTCTGTGAGGAGAAATTGATCGCAGGTATATCTGTCGGAAGGTCGGTGCACAGGATCATATCACCCAGATCTTTCACCTCCTGACCGTCAAGCTGTAAAATATCAGCATGTCTTTCGACAAAATCCATGCTGAGCCGGACGTGGTCCTGGGTATATTTGGCTCCGGTACCTTCTGTGTCGCTCGATTCCTGTATCAGCCCTGTATCGTGCATGAGGGAGCCGGTAAGGCCGAGTATGATATCACTGTTGCTGAACTTTTCACCGCTGAGATGGGCTCCATGCAGCAGCCGGGCCATTGCAAGATAGGTGTCGGTGATGTGGCGCAGATCATGATAATCGGTGTTACATGCCTGGTATTCCTCCATCCGTCCCCTATACAGGTCGGTGACGAAGCTGAAAACACGGCGGAGTGGTTCCGGTTCTGCGGCAAAGTCTGAACTGATCAGGCTCAGTATTTGGAGAATTTCATCATGGACTGCCTCCGGTGAATCCATATTGACAAGCGAGGAAAACAAACGCTTATCAGAGACTTTATCATGAGGTAACCTTGATGGAGGAGCAGCATCTGAAGAATTAATCATATTCAGGAAATTGATTGGTGGGCTTTACAGTATATTTTTTACTTAATAAATGATAATAATTATAATTTCTTTAAATGATTTCAAATTATAAATCAAGTGTAAGTATAGAGAGTTACGAGGTTCTTTCAAAGTGAAAAGAAGATTCTAATTATTTCCAGTTTAATATGAGAGTTTAATAATGAGGAAAATGAAAAGGCTAGATGCTGTTTTTTTATACACTGTTTTGGTGTTTTTTCTGATTCTTGTCACAGGTTGCGACAAGATAGGAGGTATGTCTAAAGTTCGACAGATGGAGATCGGTAAACCCGCCCCGGACTTTGTTTTGCAGGATGCAGAAGGGAAGCTCTGGAAACTTTCCGATCTGAAGGGCAGGGTTGTTTTACTCAATTTCTGGGCCACATGGTGCAAACCATGCCGGGATGAAATGCCCTCAATGGAAGCACTTAACAAGGCCATGGCAGACAAGCCGTTCCAGATGCTTTCCATTGTTTTTAACGATGACCTTGACTTGGCTTACAGCTATGCAAGGCGGCTGGGGGCGACGTTTCCCGTGCTTGGCAATGCGAGTATGGAATTAAGCCAGGCTTATATGATTACCGGGGTGCCCGAGACGTTTCTTATTGATGCGCAAGGCATCCTGAAACATAAATTCATAGGACCTTATGATTGGAACTCTCAGGAAATGAGAAATATCGTCCTCGGACTCTTCAATACTTCAGGATAATACCGGGCTGTTATTATCATCCCGGTAAATCCGTTTTCTGATCCAAAAATTTTCTATCGCAACAAATTGCCTGGAGTTCAATAATGCTTGTGTACACGTTACCGTTTATCGGTGCGCTTATCGGCTGGCTCACCAATTACATTGCCATCAAAATGCTTTTTCACCCGAAAAATGAGGTGAAAATATTCTTCATTCCCGTGCAGGGCGTTTTTCCCAAGCGGCAGAAGGATTTCGCCCGCAAGCTCGGCCAGATTGTTTCAGAAGAGCTGGTTTCGGCACAGGATGTTACGGCCCACCTCAAGGAAAAGGCTACATCCGAAGCAGTTCTTAATAATATAACCCTGCGGCTGGAAGAGGGTATAGCTTCCCGTCTGCCGCGTCTCTTTCCGATGCTGGCAATGCTGATTTCAAGTGATAAAATGGAGAAGATCAAGGGGTTTATCCTGGAGCAGATGGGCAGCATTAATGAAGATCTGATCGACATGTTAAGCGGTGAACTGGAAGACGAGCTTGATGTCCAACGCCTGGTAGAGGAAAAGGTGGCAGCGTTTTCCAGTGACAAGTTGGAGGAAATCCTTTTTTCAATAATGCGGCGGGAGTTCAAGTTTGTGGAGCTGGTTGGGGCGGTGCTCGGGTTTCTTATCGGGGTGGCGCAGGTGCTTCTGTTGTCAATTCCTTATTAATTCCGTCTTAAATCTAAATGTGCATCTATACAATTCGCAGGTGAAGGAAGTGTTTTTCTTCGCTGGTTAACGGATTTCTTAAATTCTACGGATTGCTCCACTCTATTACGAAAACTCGGGGTTTCACCCTCAAACAGTTCGTAATAGGACGCTCCGCAATTCCTTGAATTTTTACTAAATCCGTTAAAGGCTCATCAAATAATTCCTTCACCTTCTGCTACAGATATTGTTATTACCTGTAAA
>JAFDCR010000233.1 GCA_019312685.1 Deltaproteobacteria bacterium
AAGCATCTGCAGGTTTTAATTGAGACATTGGGAGGCTTGGGTACAATCAAAGGACGAACTGCAGAATGACAAACCGGCGAATCAGATAGTTAACAACATCCTTCAGCCGGTTTTAATGCTCGTGTTTTTTAAGAACTATTTGAATCACAGTTTGTAAATCTGCGGTTCGATTGTTCGTCATTATCATCCCCGCAGTTCTCTACTTCCTGTGTCCCATTATTACACTATTCCATTGTTGGGTCTTTCCCGGATTTTGCGGTTTTCTTTACCCGCAATAATCTTGCCACCGGGAAATTATTGTACACTTCTTCAAAATAACGCCGGTCATAATTCCCTAGCAGAAACTGCTGGTTGAAATTGGTCTGGAACAGGCTGGCGTCCGCCACCAGGATCATATGGACCTTGCCTTTTATCATTATGACCTGGAGATAGTAGCCTTCGTCATGTGGGTAGTTTTTCCGGTCTACAATGTATCCGTCATTGACAAAATAAGCTCCACGGAGAGGAATATCGGTGGTGCCGTCATTCATGAATCCCCTGTTTAAATCCACTGTACCGTCGGTGCAGGTCATGATATTGTTGACCAGGGATTTGCAGAAAATTTCCACATAATCCGTTCGGTTGCTTTTTTTTCGATTAAAATCCCAGTTTCCTATATATGAAAGTGAATACATTTTCCAGATCATTTTTTCAATGTAGAGGACATATACATTTTCCCCGCTGAAACTCTTTGGATAGTCATAAACCAGCTCCATCAGCTGGTTGGCTGAAAGGCTCTCCTTTTTAATGACTGAATTCAGGTGATTGAAACCGTAATCTTCCAGGTATGAAAGCAGCGATACCATATCTTTCTGCCGGTCCGACATCATTGCCTTAGATGCCAGGGTAGTACGAATACCACCTTGGAGGCCGCCGTCATGGTAAGTGGCAAAGTCGCCGATTTCCATCAAAGGATAGCCCAACTCCCAATACGGGGTAAACATGGCCGAGTGCTTCGGGACAGTTTTTTTTATATCCAGCAATGCCCTGGTCGTTGGTGCATCAAGAACCGGTGACGGATGCTTGAGGAAGCCTGTATAACCGGCGGTGGTAAAAAAAAGAACAAACATAAGGACAACGGAGACGGCCGGAGCAGATCTTTTCGGAAGCCAGGCATGGTCCGCAGCATATCTTACCAACAGTTCGATTATTACCCCCGCTCCTATGCCGATAAACGGTGCCTGATACATAGCAAACCTGTTGGGTCCTGTCAAAGCCCAAATACCCAGGGCGAGAAGCGGGGCAACGGGAATCATCTGCTTGAAACGGCCAAGGCAAAGAAAAATCAGACCTGCGAAACCGGTAATTACAATCGGTAGAAAACCATGCATCCTCTTAAGGTTTATCAGAATGCCGCGCTCCTGGGCTTCACCGACTGTATGTAAGATATTGGGCCAGGCAATCTGGCCTGTAGGGGGGCGGGAAATATAGGCCTTCAGGAAAACCTTTACTGACCAAATAATCTGCATGACATATTCCGGCCCTGATGCTGCAAGGTAAATAATGAGAATGACGATAATCTGTTTCCAGCTGACACGGGTAAAAAGTAGATAGACAGCCATGGAAACCAGATAAATAAGGATAAAAGCGGGCTGCTGATACCACTGGGTATGGAGATTCATGGTAAGGCCGGCCCCGATTGCCAGGAGGATGTTAGCTCGCCAGGTCCTCTCCCGGTTCATCATCAGGATGAAATATCCTGCCAGGAGGGGGAAGAATGTATTGAGCAGGTCGGTGTCTACCCGTCCCATCCTGGTTCGGGTGTAGTATGTATTGCTGAATGAACCTATCAGTCCTCCCAAAACGGCTGAAGCTCCGAAACCAAGCCTGTGGAAGTAAAAGAAAAGAGGGAAAACAAAGAGTCCGGCCAGAAGCGGGATTAGTAACAGGCCAGCCCTGTGATAATCGCCTCCGGTAAAATTCTTGGTCAAGCTGATAAGTTTTGCCAGCAAACTGGGTGTATCCTTGATTGCTAATTTGACGCGATCCGGATACCCCTTAAGAGGATGCGCCTTTCCCTGGCCCAAAGTACCCTTGTCCAGTTCTCTGGCCTGCAGTAGCCAATAATAGGAGTCGGGACCAGCCATTGCCGTAACACCGTCAACCACATATGAGTCACGGTTATCCATCCAGTATGAATAGCTGGCCTGCCTGCCGTAAAAGGATATACCGTAAACAATTACGGTACATAAAAACAACAGCAGAAATGTCCGGTGG
Source organism: Deltaproteobacteria bacterium (assembly GCA_019312685.1). GTDB lineage: Bacteria > Desulfobacterota > Desulfobulbia > Desulfobulbales > BM004 > BM004. The sequence continues at coordinate 2,257 of JAFDCR010000233.1, forward strand.
CTGGAAATCGATCCCTGTAAAATCTTCATTTCAACGTTTAATTCCAACGGTCTGCTTTTGAATAACCATTAATTATCAATCCCCGAACATTCCGGTCTGTAAATGATCCTATGGGGTTAAACTCTCAACATGAGTCTTGTTTATCTGCAATATTCTGGCCAGAGGGGAATTATTGTAAATTTCTTTAAAATATCCTCTGTCATAATTACCAAGCAGAAACTGTTGATTAAAATATGTTCGGTAAATGGATTCGTCTGTCACAAGGGTCATATCTGCCTGGCCTTCCCGCATTATTACCTGTAGATAATAACCCTGAGCTGTTTTATAGTTTCTCCGGTCCACCACGTAACCATCATTGATGAAAAGTGCAGCCCGCAGTGGAATGTTCTTTTGCCCATCGTTCATAAAACCCTGCTTCAGATCTATTGTACCGTCGCTGCATGTCAATATATCGTTTACCAGAGAAAAGCAGTTCAACTCGACATAACCCAGAGCGCTCCCGCCTTTCTGTTGAGACATGGAAGCAACTTTCCAAATCATATCTTCGAGATAGACAAGATAAGCATTTTCTCCGGGATTGGCAAAAGCAATCGCCTGCATTCCTTTACCGGCAATATTGTCCTCTTGGGGGAGCTTGAGACAGGTTACTCCCAGATAATTGCAGAGGCTTTCATAGTTGCCGGTCGGAATAACGATTATTGCAGGTGAATTTATCGTCCCCCTGTTAATATGCGGCGCAATCTGTTCAAAAGTCTCCCGCCAGGGTTGTCCTTTTGAATGATAGTGATTGATATAATCGGAATCGTAATGGGAAGGAACAAACAGAATAAGCAGAATTGCTCCAATGGGGGTCAGTGGTTTAAGGATACTATCTATGCTTATGCGCTCAAGAAGTTTACCCAGGCCGAGACCGGAAAGGGCCATAAGAAAAATTGAGTACGGAAACATATAGGAGGGACGGGGGCGGGCCATTATTATTGCAGCAAGCACCATTAAGGCTGAGCTGAACATCAGCAGCCAGGCAAAAACATTTTCCGCAGGACGGTTTTTTTTAAAAAAAGGCAGAATAAAACCGGTAGCTGCAGCATAGATACATAGTCCTATTGCCAATACAAACGGCAGCCAAACGAGGGGTGACTTTTGGGCTCGCATAAAGTCGGGATTAGGGCCGCCGCTATAATAATTAAAAAGCGCCAGTTGCGTGCCGCTTGGAATAAGTCTGATGTTCCACCAGATGTGTTTCAGGATGCTACCCGGATTCAGGGAAAATGCCTGCGAGAAGGTGACAGCTGAGCTTTTAAAGTCACGTTCTATAAGCTCCTGACATTCAGTCCATGGATCGCCCTGCCAGGCATCACCCTGCTGTTTCCTGTTGTAGGCATAATTCTGACAGACAAAAAGTGTACGCTTTGCTTGAATGTCTCGCTGTATTTCGGGGTATTGTGATATAGCCCTGGCGTAGAAGCCGCCTAAGATGAAAAGGACAAGCAGTAACGGGAGGACATATCCCAGCAAGTATGTTTTTAGAGAATAGGCCTTTTTCTGTCGAAAGGCATAAAGCTCGTAGCAGACGAATAAAAACAGCCAGATCATAAAAAGCAGCGTATATTCGCTCCGAACCAAGGCTGCTGTAAGGAGCAAACCGGCCAAGACAGTACCCCGGCCATAAATATTATTGAAGTAGGCGGCGGTTATAAACAGTACTAAAGGTATCAATACAGAGAACAGATGGACGTTATAGACGCTATCAAAGTTTATGGGCAGCAGGGCCCACCAGGCAGCAATAATACAGGCCAGGTAATGTGGCAGCAGGCGTCTTAATAAGACCAGCAGCAAAACCGAGGCGCAGATGGCAATTGTGATTTGGGCAGCCGTCATTACCCAGAACGGGTGGTCGATAAAAATGTGAAGGACAGCCAGGAAAAGTGTATACAGCGGAGACCAGAGAAAATCGCTCTTAGCCTC
>JAFDCR010000234.1 GCA_019312685.1 Deltaproteobacteria bacterium
CGCTTCAGACAGTTTGCCAGCAACTGGTATTCAACATTCTACTCTGTCTATCGTACTCCGATTCTTGTAAGGGCCTATCAGATCACCGATGATCATTCTGATTTCCTCCGAGCCCGAATTTTTCCAGAGATACTGCTTTCACAGATGAGCGTTATTCTCGGCAAGGTAAAATTCTTTCCGCTTCTTTACAATCTGCGTGAGGAGCATCTCTCCAACGAGAGTACTATTATACCTAACGTTCAAGACCAGCAATGCCTCAGTGAACTGTATGCGGAATTCAGTGACTGTTTGGCTGCTGAACTCGCTGAATCATCTGGTACTACTTTAGATAATGCAAAAGTTGAAGTAGAAAAATTCTACGGCTATCTCAAACATGGTGCAGATGCTATGGCAATAAGAAAAAAATCTTTGAAGTTCCGTCTCCGCAGGGAAGCCATGCGGCTGTATCACCAACTTCATGACCTATTGTATCGTGACGAGATGCTGCAGACGAGACGCCGTCTCAGCCCGACAAGCTCCATCTGCCGCAACGAGGCCTGGCAAACTGCTTACAGACTGATGGTGGAATATCCAGACGGCATGCCGGACTTCAAAACCAAATGAGGCCTCGCCTGCTGTCCGGACACCACAAAGTTTACACTTTTAATTTTGTTTGAACAGGGCTGCTGCTTTTTCGTCCGGACAGGCGATAATGTCATTACTGCTGAGTGATGCGGTGCTTTGAATCCGGGCAAGCCTGTATTTCCCTCTCTTCTTGTCTCTCCTCGAGAATATATAGAAGGAATACTTATCAGGAAACAGAGCTTTCATTTTCTCAAAATCCGTTTCACTTGATTCCCTGGTGGCGGGCAGCGTTTCAAATATGACCAACGGGCGATTCTCCCGCATGGTATTGGCAAGGCCTTTCAGGACCTGTATCTCAAAACCTTCGACATCAATTTTTATAAGGTCGATACCTGTTATGTTCTCATTTTTCATGACATCGTCCCCGATATCCACATTCAGGATAATGGCGTTTTCTTCACTGCCGCAGAACCCCTTTTCAAAGGATCCCGTACTGATGGAGTCGACATCCTGTGGATAGAAAGGAATAGACTCCTTTCTGTCACTGAGACCGATAGGATGGATGACAATATTTCCGATATTGTTCACCAGCATTTTTTCCTCAAGTGATTCTTTGGCCGGCTGGTAATTTTCGAAGGCATGGACGATAGAAGCATACTGGGTCAGGAAAAGTGCATGGTTGCCGATATTGGCCCCGATATCCAATACCACCTTGTCCTGTCCGATAGAATCCAGAGCGTCGCGCATGAAAAACAGCATGAATTTTTCATAGGCTCCCCTGAGCAGGACCTGGTAATCAACATAATTGTTGGTTTTCCCCAGCCACAACATCTCAAAAAAGTCTGTTCTGAAAGAGTATCCCTCTCTGAATCCCGGTGTGATAATTTTGGCAAAAGTCTCCCGTATGCTGCGGTGCAGGTATCTCTGCTCGTAAATCCATTTTGACAATTTGTATAAAGACATTTATTTCCCTGAGATTTTATTTGGGTCAGCGGTTCAGTTGGTTTGATTCTTTCTTCGATAAATAAAGAAATCGGCGGACGAACCAACCTTGCCGTCTTCCGATGGCGGATATTCATTGGGGATATGTTCGATCATTTCCCAGTCCGGCAATTTTCTTTTAACATAATCGGTAAATTTTCTGTTTCTCACATGGCCCTGCTTACCGGAGGGCGTATCGTCAAAATTGCTGGAATAGATTATCACATAAGAGTTCGATGAAGAGAAAAGCCGGTCCATATATGATTCAAAAACTTCATCTTCAACAAGATGGTAAATCACATCAAGGGAAAGGGAGAGTTCCGCTTTTTCTCCTGCATATTCACTGTTTGTTGCAAAAGATTTGGTAGGATCGGATTTAAATTTATTGCGGCATATTGCTATGGCCTCTGTACTTATATCAAATCCCAGGTAGGAACTGTACTTCATATAACCCAGTTGGTTCCCATCACCACAGCCATGCTCTATAACATCGCCGATAGCATGTTCCTTGATGAATTTATTAATGATTCTGGCTTTGAATTCAGCCAGTTCATTATAAGAACCCCTTCCCGAACCACCACCGCTTCTATATCGTTCTTCCCAGTAGGAGGCGGAATCCACGAACTCTTTTGAAGACCTGAAAATACCGGCCAACTTGTTTCGTATCTTTTTTAAGTCGTATTTTTTCACTTTTGTCTTACGCATCTATCATCCGGATATATAGTTTGTCAGTACCCGTTTTTTATTTAGGTTAATTCTTTTTTCAGGAAATCAACTATTCTGCCGGCAGCTTTTCCATCACCATAGGGATTAACAGAGTTTGCCATTTTCCTGTAGATTTCACTGTTATCCATTAGTCTTGAGACCGTATCAATTATTTTTTCCCTGTCCGTCCCGACCAGGGCAACGGTGCCGGCATCGACGGCTTCCCGTCTTTCGGTTGTTTCCCGCATGACTACAGTCGGGACGGACAGGGAAGGGGCCTCTTCCTGGATGCCGCCGCTGTCGGTAAGTATGATGTCAGATAACCTCATGAGGTATATGAATGCTTCGTAAGGTAACGGGTTTATCAAGTATACATTATCAATGCCTGTCAGAATCTTTTTGACCGGGCCTGTCACGTTGGGATTCATGTGTACGGGATAGACCAGATCAAGATTGGTATACATTGAAGCGATTTCCCTTATGGCCTCGCAGATATTCTTGAATCCTTCACCGAAATTTTCTCTCCTGTGGCCTGTTATCAGCAGCAACTTTCTTTCCGGCGACCTGGCAGTTACCGGAAAACCGCTGGAAGTTATTGTGTTTTGAATGTTC
>JAFDCR010000235.1 GCA_019312685.1 Deltaproteobacteria bacterium
GAAGGGCTGAGGACTGAAGTTTGAGGACTGAGGGCTGAGGCTGGAAGGCTTAAAATAAAGGCAAAAGGCATAGGGCAAAAGGCACAAAATTTCTTATCCTCAAACTCAACCTTAACCTCAACCTGTGAGCGAAGCGAACCTTAACCTTAATCTCAATCTCGACCTTTTTTCTGAGAAAGAAGACTGGAGGGAGGAGACGGAATAAATAATAAAGTAAAAAAGTTTATGAAAAAACAGGAATAAGCAAGAAAAACAAGTATGTATGATTGTCATTCCCCTGCTTAATGTTTTAAAGTTAGAGTATCCGGCAATTTCAGATCGAGGTTATTCATGATGAAATGTTTGATTACTGGCGCTGCAGGTTTCATTGGCTCCCATCTAGTTGAGTTGTGCGTTAAAAACAATTTTCAGGTAAAGGCATTTGTTCATTACAATTCAAGAAACAGCTGGGGCTGGTTGGAAAATCTGGACTGTATTAAAGATATAGAAGTTGTTTCCGGGGATATACGTGATTATGACAGTGTATACAGCGCCATGAAGGGCTGCGGAACAGTCTTTCATCTCGCCGCCTTGATCGGTATCCCATACTCGTATATTTCTCCCCTTGCCTATATCAGAACAAATATCGAGGGAACATATAATGTTTTACAGTCCGCCAGAGAACTGGACCTTGAAAACATAATAATAACCTCCACAAGCGAGACTTACGGCACTGCCCAGTATGTTCCCATTGATGAAAAACACCCTCTGGTCGGTCAATCTCCCTACTCGGCAACTAAAATTGCGGCTGACCAGCTGGCCCTGAGTTACCACAAGTCATTCAACCTGCCGGTTAAAATCACAAGACCATTCAACACATATGGTCCAAGACAATCTGCCAGGGCCATCATCCCAACAATAATTTCCCAGTTAATAAATGGGGAAAAATTAAAATTAGGCAATATACATCCGACGAGAGATTTTACTTATGTGAAAGATACCGCTGCCGCATTTATTGAAATCTGCAAATCAGATAAGGCTATTGGCCGGGTGACCAACGTTGGCATGAATTCAGAAATTTCAATAGGTGATCTTGCTGCCTTGATCGGCAGATTAACCGGGAGTGAAATTAATTTAAACACAGATCCTCAAAGGATAAGGCCGGCCAACAGTGAAGTTGAAAGACTCTGGTGCGACAACGGAAAAATTTTATCTCTTACTTCGTGGAAACCAAAGCATGATCTTGAATCGGGCTTAACTGAAACCATAGATTGGATAAGGGATAATTTAGAAACCTATAAACACACCCTTTATAATGTATAAGGAGGCGGCCCCATGAAGGCTTTTATTCTTGCAGGCGGCAAAGGAAGTCGACTCCTGCCGTACACGACAAACTTCCCCAAACCCCTTATGCCGATAAAAGACAAACCCATCCTCGAAATTGTGATAGATCGTTTACGAAAAGCTGATATCACGGACATAATCTTCGGAACCGGCCATATGGCGGAACTGCTGCAAACCTTTTTCGGCAATGGTGAAAAATTCGGGGTAAAGATTAGTTACTCCAGAGAGGATGAACCGCTGGGCACGGCCGGCCCCCTGAACCTGGTTCGTGATAAGTTAACCGATACGTTCCTGGTGATGAATGGTGACATTTTGACCGACATCCGCTTCCATGAGCTTGTCAAGTACCATGAAAATGAAAAATCTACAGCAACCGTAGCTTTATCAAGAAGAACTGTTGATATTGATTTTGGTGTTGTCACTTTGGATAGTGAAAATCAATTCCTGGAATGGAAAGAGAAACCCCAAATTGAGTACATGGTGAGTACGGGAATATACATCTTTGAGCCGGAAGCTTTGGATGTTTTACCAGGAGAAGGATTTTTCAATCTGCCCGACCTAATAGTCAAGCTTGCTGAAAATAACAAAAAAGTAAAGGGTTACATCCATCATGGTTACTGGCTTGATATAGGCAGACCAGGCGATTATGCCAAGGCCTGTGAAGATTATGGCAACTCCGTATAATTCATAAGTATCTTAATAATTTTTTATATGATAGACCTTTTCAAGAAGAAACCTAATAAAAACATACTGTTCTTTACAGTACACAAGGCAGCATCCATGTTTATCTACAAGATCTGTCATGATCTTTCCAAGGAGTGCGGCTTAAATTATTATTCAGTTAATCATAATAAATACAACAGATACTATTTTGATACAGAGGAAACTAATCTCGCGGATATAACCAATTGGGAGAACAGAACAGGCTGCTTCGCACCCTTACGATACTACTTTGATATACCACAAGAACTAAAGGCTCATATCATTTTACACCTGCGTGATCCAAGAGATGTACTGGTATCGCTTTATTTTTCAGAGGCATATTCGCACAGCGTATTTAAAGGAGTTTTCGACCTGAGCCGGGCCGAACGGAACGAAATCATCAGTATGGGAATCGACAACTATGTTTTAAAATATGCCGATACCTTCAACAGGAAGTACACCGAATACCATGAATTATTAACCAGGCCGGGCTCGCTTTTTGTCAAGTATGAAGATCTGGTGTTGAACTTTCCCTTCTGGCTGCAGGAAGTCGCTAAAGGATTCGCAATTGAAAACACGAAGTTCATCAACCGGCTGATTAAAAAATACCAGGGGGAATTTACAGTAACAAAAGAGAATATCCATGCCCATAAGCGTAAGATAGTGCCTGGAGATTACAAGGAAAAATTAGCATCAGGCACCATTGAAAGGTTGAATGGTATTTTTTTAGACAATTTAAAAAAATATAATTATGAAATCTGAAATCCTGCAGTTCTGAGCAGTCCTTTTATTAAAAAAGCGGCCATCCATTATAAAGACAAAGTAAAGCCCCGGCACTTTTCTTGTGCCTGCTCAATAGTGACTTAAATTTATTAATGGTTACTGGATGAAATTATGAAAGACTTTACAGTCGAATCAGCCCCTCTGAATTTATTCAGGTTTTTAGCAATTATAATAATTGTTTTTATTCATTATGGTGGCGGGTTTTTCAAATATTATATCAGCGGGGGACCATTAGTTACTTTTTTTTATATTCTATCCGGATACGGCATGTTTTTGGGCAATCAAAAGCATGAGCGGATTAATTTGCGGCAATACTTCACTAGGAGAGCTACAAGGCTTCTACCATTTTATTATGCAGCACTTTTTATGATGGTATTATTCCTTATACTATCCAGTCGCTTCTCTTTTACGGGATTTTTCTTATCTCTCTTTTGTATCCAATCCTGGTTTCCCAATTATCAATTTTCTGTAAATCCACCTGCGTGGTTTGTGACAAACTTAATGTTCTTCTACTGTGTTTTTCCGGCAATACACTCTCTCATAAAAAAAGAAACTCCTGATGCCACCAGACTGCTTTTCAGTGGTTTGTTATTGTGGGTATTCACGTTAATAGTCCACAACGTGATAATGTCCAGTTTTCCCGCAACATATTCCGATTACATTGAATGCTTCCCGCTTTTTCACTTTAGTAGTTTCTACCTGGGCATATGCGGCGCATATTTTGTTACGGAAAGTGAAACAAGAAAGTATTTAGCCGTTAATAATTCGTTGCCGTATACAGGATTAATTTTACTTTTCTGTGTTGTTCATTTAATTCATCCAGATGTGTTTACTGAAATCATTGGAGATAAAATGCTGATTGAATCAAGCTGGTATGCACCATTGTCTCTCTTGGTGATAATATATCTTTCTACGGCTAGAAATAATTTGACAAAATTTTTGTCTATCCGATTTTTCGGGTTATTAGCGATTATCAGTTTTCCCGTTTATATATTTCAAGCACCTCTCCATGTCATTTATACACACTTCATAGGGAAGTTCCTGGAAATAAAACCCGGAGCAGATACAGTTTTATTTCTCATGTTTATCATGCTCGCCGCCAGTGTATTGAATAAAATTGAAATCAAATTGAAATCATTGCTTTTAAAAGCTTAATGCGCATTTCGTAAATGGTCTGAACTTGAACTATTTGAGGTCCAACCGATAAAATCCTGGAATGTTCTTTTTTACAAAGGTCCAGCTAAGAGAACCTTTGACCTGAATTTTACCGCTTCTTTTTATTCCTTTTTGTGGCTCTAAATAAATCTCATGTTTTTTTCATTTTCATGGCAGTTACAGAAAAAAGACCGAAGTCTCCCTTCGATCGCTTACCTCTCGCCTGCCTGGGAATAACGGTTTTAAAGGGTTTGTCATCCCCGCGGAGGCGGATCCAGAATAATCAACCTGAAAATGCTTTAGAACTACATTTCCTTTTTTACTCTGAAAAAAAATTGCCGCCCCGAGAGAGGACAAAATTAAACAAAAAACAATATCAGTTTTAATCCACGAGTTCGGCTATTGAAAAATCAAAATATAAGCCGTCAGCTATTTTATCAGTGTTTTAGACTATTGCCTCCAACATATATACGTTTTAGATTATAAAAAATTGCATATTCACATAATTAATCCTCTGGTGAGTTGCTTCGCATAATGGCTGTAAAAATTCACTTTTGGGAATTGTTAGGTTTATAAAAATTTTCACCAGATTGATAAATGAGGCGTCGCAAGTCAGAAAATTATCAAAGACGTCTCATTGAATTTAGGCTCCGTTTATGAAGATAGACCCTTTATTAATAAATATTGATGGGCATAAAGAATTTTTGCTGGGCAACGAGGCCATTGTCCGGGCGGCTCTTGAGTCGGAAGTGGCCTTCGCATCCGGTTATCCCGGCACTCCCTCTTCAGAAATTACCGACTCCTTCGCCAGGATAGCCGATACCTTTGGTCTTCACTTCGAATATTCTGTGAATGAGAAGATATCTCTTGAAACGGCTTTCGCCGCCTCTCTATCCGGAGCCAGGGCTATTTGCGCCATGAAACATCTGGGTCTGATGTATGCCGGCGATCCTTTATCCACCATCCCTTATATAGGGGTGAAAGCCGGTCTGGTAATAGTCAGCGCCGGTGACCCTTCCTGTCGAACCAGTCCCAACGAACAGGACCAACGTCATTTGGGTCCGATGCTTCATTTGCCTGTACTCGATCCCCGGTCTCCCAGGGAGGCTTATGAAATGACCAGCTTCGCTTTTGAGTTGTCTGAGCAGTCCAGGCTGCCGGTTCTTATTCGAATCACCACCCGGGTATGCCACACCAGGGGAGTCATAAATTACGGGCGTTTAAGCAAGCCTAAAGTCAAAGGGTTTGAAAAGGATCCCAAACGTCTTGTTCCTATCCCGTCCAACGCCAGGAACTTAAGGGTGGAGATAGAAGACCGGTTGAAAATAGCCGGTCGTTTAATGGCCGAATCCCCTTTTCATTATATACATGGTAATGGCAAGTTGGGAATACTTGCTTCCGGTTCTCCCGCCTCCATCTGCACAGACATTATAAACGACCGGCAGTTGTAAGATACGGTTTCTCTTTTTACCCTGGGAACAATATATCCGTTGCCCCAAAAGCCAATTGTTGATTTCATTTCGCAAATGGATGAAGTCCTGGTGGTTGAGGAGCTTTCACCATTCCTGGAAAACAACATTCTTTCCATTTGCGCCCAGGAAGGGATTCAGACCAGAATCAGCGGCAAGTTGA
>JAFDCR010000236.1 GCA_019312685.1 Deltaproteobacteria bacterium
CCTGAAGATTATGAGGAAATGCTTAACTGGCATTATGATATGGAAAAGGGTGAAGACGACATGCTCGTTCGACCGACCTGTGCACCCCATTATTACCGTATTGTTCTGCAACGTTCCAAAAAAGATAAGGAAAAATTCAAACGCCGTTCGCTTAAGTTTTCCACCGGCGGTTCCAAGGGCTGTCTGGCCGGGCAGCTGATCTGTCTCATAGATGTTGACGGTGAGGTGCTTCCCTGCAGTTATTTCCCAAAATCCGCAGGCAATATCCGCAAGCAGCCTTTCAAGGACATCTCGGAAAAATCGGAGCTGTTCAAAAGCCTGAGGGATTTCAAAAGCTATAAGGGCAGCTGCGGTCGATGTGAATATGTTAATGTCTGCGGCGGCTGCCGGGCCCGTTACTATTCCATGACCGGTGATTATTTGGCTGAAGAACCTTTCTGCAACTATTGCCCAAGGGAAAGATAATTTTAAATTATGAATTCTTAATTTTTAATTTATTTTAAAATTCAAAACTCTGTCAATCATCAACAGTTTGTTGATTTACGAAACGAATCAACGATTGACGCGTATACTGATAAAATTCAAAAAAATAAAAAGGGGCTTATTTATATGAACGATACTTTTCTAAAGGCATGCAGAGGCGAAAAGGTAGATTACACACCTGTGTGGATGATGCGTCAGGCCGGGCGTTATTTGCCTGAATACCAGGAAGTCAGAAGCAAGCTTACATTTCTCGAACTCTGCAAAACTCCGGAGTTGGCGGCAGAAGTAACTATCCAACCGATTGATATACTGGGGGTTGATGCGGCTATCCTGTTTTCCGATATCCTTATCCCTCTCGAGGCGATGGATCTGACCCTTGAATTTCATGAAAAAATAGGCCCGGTTTTTCCCGATCCTGTCCGGGACCGGCAGTCAGTGGACCGGTTGATCATACCTGATCCGGAAGAGCACCTTAATTTTGTCCTGGAAACCATCCGTATCCTGAGGCGGGAACTGGCAGAAAAGGTTCCGCTCATCGGTTTTTCCGGCGCACCTTTTACCCTTGCCACGTACCTTATCGAAGGCGGGTCATCAAAGTTCTTTTTTGAAACCAAGAAAATGATGTTTACGGCCCCGGATCTATACACCTCACTCATGGATAAAATTACTGAATGCACGAGTGTCTACCTCAAGGCCCAGGCAGCAGCCGGTGCCCAGGCCCTGCAGATTTTCGATTCCTGGGCCGGTGTGCTTGCTCCCGGTGATTTTGAACGCTACGCACTCCCCTATGTAAAAACCATTATTGCCGACCTGAAGGAAACCACTGATATTCCGATTATCTATTTCGCCAATAACGGAGCTACTCTGCTCGATCAGTCAAAAACATCTGGGGCGGATGTCCTTGGGCTGGACTGGCGGGTGGATATTGCCAAGGCGGTTGAACAGATCGGGCCCGATATTTCAGTACAGGGGAATCTTGATCCGTCTGCTCTGCTGCTTCCCGAGCCGCAGCTCCGGGAAAGGGTGGCAAAGATTCTGGCTGGAGCCGCCAAAGCCCGCGGTCATATCTGTAACCTGGGACACGGCATCCACCAGTTCACCCCGCCTTCGCAGGCCAAAATATTTATTGATGCGGTGCATGAATTAAGCGGTAAGAGCAGCTGAAATATGAACGCAGAGGTTCATGAAACTCCTAGCGTCAGCGAATGTTTTGCTCTCATGGAGCAGTATCAGATGCTGCCCAATATAAAAGACCACTCAATCGTAGTGGCACGGGTGGCAGAGGTTATTGCAGCAGTTCTTAATCTTTTCGGGCATCAACTGTCTCTGGATAAAATAATTGCCGGGGCCCTGCTGCATGATATCGGCAAAACCTCCTGTCTTGATAATGATGAAGATCATGCAGCCAAGGGTGTTGAAATCTGCATGGCCCATAACTTCGGGACCATTGCAGACATTGTCGGTGAACATGTGATTCTGCGGAACTACACTGTCAGCCGCCAATTCACTGAAAAAGAAATTGTCTACTATGCTGATAAAAGGGTCAGCCATGACCAGGTGGTGAGCCTTGAAGAACGGCTTGCCTATATCCTTGAAAGATACGGCATGAACAACGTTGTCCGCTGCGAAGCTATTAAAAGGAATTACGCTCTCTGCCGGAAACTGGAAAAAAGTATGTTCTCATTCCTGCCGTTTGAACCTTTTGATATCCCGACACTCCTTACCACCCGGGAATCACCGTTTTAAAAATTTTTTTTTTATTGTATATTCTCTGCATTCTTTTTCTGTTAATAGAACAGGCATAATATTGGGCAATTTTAAGCAGTATCAATTAAAAAATTTAGTCTAAAAAATCTATTGCCATTTACTTGCCTAAACTGTTATTAAGAATTATTCTCGATAACTATAATCTTTTTTCATAAGGAGGGATTATGGGCACTTTAAAAGGATCTCAAACAGAAAAAAACATTCTTACCGCTTTTGCCGGCGAATCTCAGGCCCGCAACCGTTATACCTATTTTGCCTCCCAGGCCAAAAAGGAGGGATATGTCCAGATTAGCTCCATCTTTGAAGAAACCGCTAACCAGGAAAAAGAGCATGCAAAAAGACTGTTCAAACTTCTGGAAGGTGGCGAGGTGGAAATAGCTGCCGGTTTCCCGGCCGGTGTCATCGGCTCAACACTCGAAAATTTGCTTGAAGCTGCCGGTGGGGAAAATTATGAGCATACCATCATGTATCCTGAATTTGCCAAAACAGCCATGGAGGAAGGATTTAAAGATATCGCCGCCATATTTACCGCAATCGCCGTGGCGGAAAAACAGCATGAAAAAAGATATAGAGACCTCGCAGCCAACATAGAGGCCGGCAGGGTTTTCAAGCGTGACGAAACAGTCACCTGGCGCTGCCGCAACTGCGGCTATCTCCATGAAGGCACGGAAGCGGTAGATGAATGCCCTGCCTGCGCTCATAAGCAGGCCCATTTTGAGCTTCTTGGTGAGAACTATTAACTTAACAACCTTTATTTAGACAATTTTTTAAAGGATTTTGATGGATTCTTGTTGAAGTTTTAAACATTAAGGAGGTTTTACATGGCAAAGAAACTGGAGGTATACAAGTGTGAGTTGTGCGGCAATATCGTCGAGGTCCTGCATGGGGGTCAGGGCACTCTGGTATGCTGCGGTCAGGACATGACCCTTTTGGTTGAAAATACCGTTGATGCCGCCAAGGAAAAGCATGTGCCGGTCATTGAAAAGGTAGAGGGCGGCTACAAGGTTTCTGTCGGCTCAGTTCCCCATCCCATGGAGGAGAAGCATTACATTGAATGGATCGAACTTATTGCCGGCGACACTGCATACAGGCAGTTTCTAAATCCAGGCGATAGCCCGGAGGCTGTCTTCAAGGTAGATGCGGACGAAGTAAGCGCCAGGGAATACTGTAATTTGCATGGTCTATGGAAGAGTTGAATTGCACTGAAAAATTCATATAGCAACATTATGTAATTTTTTACCAAAATCTAACTAAAATATACCAGCAAACAAGGGTTTTGGTACGAATTCAAGGAGTGAGATAAAAATAACCGGAGACATATACATATATTTCGAGGATTATTTTTTGAGCAGGACGCAGAATCCGGGCCAAAATACTGTTTGCTGAAGGAGTAGCTTATTATGCTAAGCAAAAAAATGGAAAAAGCCATTAACCAGCAGATCAATGCTGAACTTTACTCTTCTTATCTTTACCTGTCCATGGCTACCTATTTTGAATCAATAAGCCTTGGGGGATTTTCAAACTGGATGCGCCAGCAGGCCCAGGAAGAGCTCTTCCACGGCATGAAAATGTTTGACTTTGTCTGCGAACGCGGCGGCCGGGTAATACTTGACGCAATTGATAAGCCGCCTTCGAAGTGGAAGTCGCCCCTGGATGCGTTTGAAAATGTCCTGTCCCATGAACAGAAAGTGACCGGCCTGATCAATAACCTTGTCAACCTGGCCCTGGACGAACGAGACCATGCCACCAACATCTTCCTGCAGTGGTTCGTGTCCGAGCAGGTTGAAGAGGAGGATACGGCAGGCGGCCTGGTGGACAAGCTCAAACTGATCGGCAAGGATGCAAACGGCCTGTTCATGTTGGATACGGAATTAAGTCAGCGGGTTTTTACCATACCGGCAAAAGGATAAATAATTCCTCATTTCGCATTTAGCTGTTGAAAAAATCTGCCAGCCCGGAGGATTCGGGAGGGATACTTCAGTCATTCCCAGTTCACTTGTCAATGCAGAGCTGAAATAAATATTTTAAAGGAGAAACCATGTATATCCATGAAATAAAAGACAATATTTTCTGGGTCGGTGCCATTGACTGGAATGTCAGGGACTTCCACGGCTATTCCACATATAAGGGCACAACCTATAATGCTTTTCTGGTCAAGGATGAGAAGATCGCCCTGTTCGATACGGTGAAAAAAAGCCACATAAATGAGCTGGTGCATCACATAAGGCAGCTGGTGAATCCGACAGAGATTGATTACCTGATCGTCAACCATGTTGAAATGGACCACTCGGGCTCACTGCCGGAGATAGTCGACCTGATAAAACCTGAAAAAATCTTCTGCTCGAAGATGGGGCTGAAGGCCATCAACGAACATTTCCACCCTGAGGGATGGCCCCTTGAAGCGGTCGACAACGGCCAGACCATCAGCCTGGGCAGCAAGAGTGTCCAGTTCCTTGAAACCAGGATGCTGCACTGGCCTGATTCCATGTTTTCCTACATTCCGGAAGACAAGCTGCTCATCTCCAGTGACGCCTTCGGACAGCATCTTGCCAGCAGTGAGAGATTTGACGACCAGATTGACTTCTCAGAGCTGATGGAGCAGACCGCCAAATATTACGCCAACATCCTGACCCTGTATTCCCCGTTAATCAGGAAACTCCTGGCTAAAGTAAAGGACCTGGGACTTGAAATAGACATGATTGCCCCGGATCACGGAGTTATCTGGCGTTCCCATATAAATGATGTTATCCAGGCCTATGCCGACTGGAGCCAGAACATAGGCAAAAGGAAAGCCCTGGTCATCTACGACACCATGTGGGAGTCCACCGAAAAAATGGCCAAGGCGGTTACCGCAGGTATCGACCAGACCGGTGTAAGCGTTAAACTCATCAATCTGGCCCACAACCACCGCAGCGATGTCATGACCGATGTTCTCAATGCCAAGGCGGTTATTCTCGGCTGTGCTACCCTGAACAACGGTATGCTGCCAAGAATGGCAGGGTTCCTCATGTATATGCGGGGCCTGAAGCCGACCAACAAGATCGGTGCCGCCTTCGGCTCTTTTGGCTGGTCCGGCGAAGCGGTCAAGCTCATGAACAAAGCGATGGAGGAAATGAAATTCGATATCATTGAACCGGGGCTGCGGGTTAAATACGTTCCGGGACACTCAGACCTCAAGGAATGTGTGGAAATGGGCAAGAGGATCGGGCAGGCGGTGATGGAGCAAACCGAAGAATAGAATACAGAAAAAGTCCATCTGGCTGCGTTGCGATTTATTTCTTGTCATTGCGGCGTACCCTTAAGTACGCCTCATTCCTAAATATTTGCACGCCTAGAATCTGATCTTTTTTATTTCCTATTAACTGTCACTCCATCATCATTCAAGATTTAATGGGAATCAGGGAAAAACGCCGCATCACCAAACTGCTGGAATCTTCAGATATCGAAGCAGTTATTCACGAACTGCGGCAGTATCCTGCAGCCAAAGCCATAAACCCCCTTATCGGTGGATTGTGTAGTAACAACGAAACCGTCCGTTGGCATGCTGTTACCGCTCTGGGACAGGTTGTTGCCGACCTGGCCGGCCATGATATGGAGGCTGCCCGGATAGTAATGCGCAGGCTCATGTGGAGTTTGAATGATGAGTCCGGTGGTATTGGCTGGGGAGCCCCTGAAGCCATGGGAGAGATCATGGCGTGCCACGACGGCCTGGCTGAAGAATATACCCACATTCTTGTCGCTTACATGCGGGAAGACGGTTTTTACCTGGAACTGGAACAGCTGCAGCATGGTTTGATGTGGGGACTTGCCCGGCTTGCCCTGGTAAAACCGGAACTGCTGAACCAAAAAAATGCCGCTGTCTATCTCATGCCCTACCTTAGGTCTGTCGACTCAACCGTCCGCGGCCTTGCCGCCTGGACTCTTGGTTTACTCGGTTCCAAGCAAGCCTCAGAGGACATTGCGAAACTTATCGATGATCCCGTCCCATTAAGATTATTTCTTGACCGTACCTTTGTGACGGAGACGGTCGGAGGGCTGGCGCATAAAGCGCTTGCGAATATTGCAAAAGAATCGTAGCCTTGCAGAATCATGCCAGAAACAAATAAGGAAAAAACACTGTTTGCCGGATTTCTGCAATTTGATGTCAGAAGCGGCGAAATTATCAGTAATCTTTCCAGGGTCGAGCAGGGATTGTCTGAAATTGCTGCATCCGGCACCAGGATCTCTCCCGGCATTATCGTTCTGCCGGAACTCTGGGCCACAGGTTTTGCCTATAACAAATTGCCGGAACTGACCCGGGAAATTCCTGATATTTTGAAGATCCTGCAAAACCTGGCAACTGAGTACGAGATAATAATTGCCGGTTCTCTGCCGGAATATGCAGATAATACTTTTTACAACACGCTTTTCATAAGCGACCCCAGCGGCATTGCCGGAACATACCGTAAACAGCGGCTCTTCAGTCCGATGCAGGAAGATTCCTTCTTTACACCCGGGACAGAACCCTTACCTGTGCAAACCGACCTGGGCCCCATCGGGGGGTTGGTGTGTTATGATCTGCGGTTTCCCGAACTTCTGCGGAAACAGACAGGAGATGGAGCCGACCTTGCAGTTGTTTCAGCCCAATGGCCTGCTGTACGGATTGATCACTGGCGCATACTCCTTCAGGCCCGTGCCGTTGAAAATCAGATGTTTGTAATTGCCGCAAACCGCTGCGGCAAAACCGGCGACACCTCTTTTGGCGGCCATTCCATGATAATCGGTCCGGAAGGCTCCATCCTGCTGGAGGCCGGGGAGGAAGAGGAATTTAAAGGTGAATTGCTTGATATTGGACTGTTGTCCTCTGCCAGATCCCTGTTCAGGTCTCTTCCTGACCGGAAGACCAAAGACTTATAGGAATAAGCTTTCATTCAGGCAAATATATTATTTGTCTCAGCCACCACAATATTTTCTCTAAAAAACAAGCCATTTCATAATTAGATTGGCATCGCAGCATTGTCAGACTAAGATAGATGTCCAGATTCGTTAGCAATTACCAAAGATTATAATAACAATCCTGTTCATCTTTCTGCTCTTACTGAAAATTATATCATTGCAAACAAAGGGATTTTAAAAATGGAGCGATTGACTGTCAGAGACCTTATAGAAGCTGTTTCGGAGTGGGAAAAATTGCCGATCGTCACCACGGAAAGTTCCCTGCAGGATGTGGTCCGCGTCATGGTAAAGGGACATCGCCGCCGTATCGTCTATGTGGTTGATGACGCCGGCAGGTATCAAGGCGCTATCACCCTGGAAGATCTGAAAAATGTCATTTTTCACTTCTACCTGAATTCCAGCATCAGGGATGCATTGGTGGTTACCGAGCATATTGAAGTGCTTTTCGCCTCGGAAAAGGCAAAAGAAATAATGAACTCTGACTCAGTGGTCTGCCATGAAAACGATACGCTCCATGAAATCATTGTCAGAATGAATGAATGGGATATTATGGATATTCCCGTGCTGGACAGGGACGACCGGGTGATTGCTGACCTGGATTTTCTCCACCTGCTGGCAATGTGGCTTAAGAAAGGTATTGAGGCTTTTTGATGATCACCCATCCGCTACTGGCTGTCGGTGTTATGCTCATAGCCGGCTACTGGCTGGGACGGGCGGCCAACGCCCTGCAGCTGCCAAGGATAAGTGGATACCTGGTTGCCGGCATCCTGCTCAGCCCTTCTTTTTCAAACATCCTTACCCACCATATGATTGAGCAGCAGCTTTCCGTTCTCACGGAAATCGCTTTGGGGGTTATTGCCTATCTCATCGGCGGCAGCCTCATTCTGGATCGGATAAAACACCTGGGGAGAAGCATCCTGTGGATCACCCTTGCCCAGGCCCTGGCAACCTTTCTTCTCACCACACTCTTTTTAATCCCGGTCATTCCCTTTCTGACAGGGCTCAAGGGAGGGGATTACAACCTCATAAATACCTATATTCCCCTGGCCCTGGTTATCGGTGCTATTTCGGTTGCCACGGCCCCGGGCGCCATACTGGCTATTGTCAGCGAACTCAAGGCCAGTGGCCCCTTTACCAGCACCCTGCTGGGAATTATCGCCCTTGATGACGGCCTGGCGGTAATATTTTTCGCCTTGTCCACCGCAGTGGCGCATACCCTGATGCATCCGGGATCTGTTTTATGGATGGATATGCTGGGGGAAACCTTCGCTGAAATAGGGTTTTCTGTTTTGCTTGGGATCCTTGCCGGTTATGTGCTTAAGTATTCCGCCCAGGTAGTCCGCCGCAGGGAAGCTTTGCTTATGGTAATATTGGGGGTCATCTTTACCACCGCGGGCCTTGCGTCACAATTTCATCTTTCACCACTCCTGGCCTGTATGGTTGCAGGCTTCGTCATTGTTAATATTACCAGGCGCCAGAGGGATTTCTTCCTGGTTGTCGAACAGATCGAGGAACCCCTGTTCGGCCTCTTTTTCGGTCTGGCCGGTGCCCATGTCGATCTGGTTGTTTTCAAATATGCCGGCCTGCTGGCAATGGCTGCCCTTGTTATCCGCATGATCGGCAAACATCTGGGAAGCTGGCTCGGTGCCAGGTTATCCGGTGCACCCAAACATATTCAGAACTATCTCGGTTTGGCGCTTTTTCCCCAGG
>JAFDCR010000237.1 GCA_019312685.1 Deltaproteobacteria bacterium
CCAACTGATATTA
The DNA here is from genome assembly GCA_019312685.1 of Deltaproteobacteria bacterium. GTDB lineage: Bacteria > Desulfobacterota > Desulfobulbia > Desulfobulbales > BM004 > BM004. Next base: position 14 of record JAFDCR010000237.1, read on the forward strand.
TGGTCGAAGCCGTCCTCCTCGTTTTCACCGTTTTCAAGGTTGTGCTTACTGTTGTAGGTTACCAGGTCCCTAAGGGTGAATCCGTCATGACTGGTTATAAAATTGATGCTGTTATAAGGACGGCGGAGGCTTTTCTGAAACAGGTCCGAACTGCCGGCAATCCGGGTGGCCAGAAGCGGTACTGTGCCCTGATGACCGCACATGAAGGCCCTGACATCATCACGGAATTTTCCGTTCCATTCCGCCCAGCGGCCGCTGGTTGAGAAGCTTCCCACCTGGTATAGTCCTGCTGCATCCCAGGCTTCGGCAATAATTTTCGTATGGGACAGAATGGGGTCTTCGGCAATCATCTCCACCATGGGAGGATTGCTTAAAACCTCTCCGTTCTGGTCCCTTCCAAGAATCGAGGCCAAATCAAAACGGAAACCGTCAACATGCATCTCTATAACCCAGAAGTGGAGACATTTAATTATATGGTACCTGACAATGGGATGGTTACAGTTAAATGTGTTGCCGCAGCCGGAAAAATTAAGGTATTCCCTGGTTTCAGGATCAAGAAGGTAATAAATGGAATTGTCAAATCCCCTGAAATTGAGAAGAGGGCCATCGCTGCCGCCTTCAGCAGTATGATTGAAGACCACGTCCAGTATCACCTCTATCCCGGCCTTGTGCAGGGCCTTGACCATTTCTTTGAATTCACGGACCTGGTTGCCCTTTTTATTATCAGCAGCATATGAGGCCTTCGGGGCACAGAAGGAGATAGGGCTGTAACCCCAATAATTTACAAGGTTCTCGCCGGTGACTGGATTTATGCGTGTATTCTCGTTTTCATTGAATTCAGTGACAGGCATCAGTTCGATTGCCGTAATGCCCAATTCCTGCAGATATGGAATTTTCTCAATAATACCCGCAAAGGTTCCGGGATGCTTGACCCGGGAGCTTGGATGCCTGGTAAAGCCGCGAACGTGCATTTCATAGATGACGGAATCCTGCATCGGGATCATCGGCGGATAATCATCCTCCCAGTCGAATTCATCATCCACAACCAGACACTTACGTTTGAAGCCGGCCTTTTTCTTGCCGCCGCTGTTCCAATTTTCGCCGCCGGTCAGGGCCCGCGCATAAGGGTCGAGGAGATATGCATTATCTTTGAAGAAATGTCCTTCTTCCTTGGGATCAAAGGGGCCTTTCGCCCTGAAACAGTATTGCAGGTTATGTTTTTTTGTCCTGAGCATCAAGTGCCAGATGTCACCTGTTTTGCAATGGACCGGATCAATTTCAATCTCACCGATACGGCTGCCGTTTGGGGCAAAAAGTACCAGCCAGATTTTTTCAGCATGCCGAGAAAAAACTGAAAAATTTATACCCTCAGGGGTAATTGTGGCGCCATAGGGCAGAGGGGATCCGGGACTGATCTCAAAGGTCCATTTAGGTGAAAGTGAAACTTTTTTCATATGTACTCCAATAGCAAGATGTAAAAGCAGTCAGGCAGACACTTGAAAAGCAAATGTATTGACAAGCCTTTCTTAATGCAAGAAAACTTTAAAGTTTTCTCATCTCCCAGACAATTTCCAGAGCGGATCAATCCTTTTGATTCTGTCCCTGGGGAGCATATCCCAGTAGATTTGAGGCTGCTGTCCTGAAGGCTCGAACAGGAGTAACCGGGAGGGAGTAATGGCCCCTGACATTTTTATATCCCATTTATCCTGGGGAAGCGTCTCCGGAGAAATCTGACCATCATTGATAAATGCCATGAAATAAGCACCATCCCCGAGGCAGGCCGTTTCCTGGAGCAGAGCGCAGCACAGGTCAAAATAGCCCTGGCCGTCCCCAATTCTTCCGCCCATTTGATCTAATGCCAGTGCACCGGTCAAAAGCAACTCAACCGAGAACTGCTCCAGGCTTTTAACCTTCAGGAGATGGCCGTATTTTGCAAGTCCCCTGTATGTTACAGCCGCAGGAACGTCTTTGAATGCAATGGAACGGGCTGCCAGTAAAAAGAATCCTTCCCGCAGGCCGGGCCCCGGCATGAGAAGGTTTTTCCCGTCAATAATGCAGTTGATCCGGGCCTGGTGTAATGATCCGTGGGGCGTAGCAAATACAGTTTTCGCCTTGCGGTATGACTCAAGCCTTCTCAGTTTTTCAGCGGCCCTTCCCCATTGGGGTATGGATTGGTTCGCGGCAAGTTTTACCTGCCATTCCGAACGAACAGACTTTTTGTCTTCCATCGGGTTTGTCCATTAATACTGATAAACAGATTTTAGAGGAGCGACAGCTTGGATTCTTATAAATTCGGATAATAAAACAACAGAGGGGAACAGGAAAGGAGTTTATCAGAACACTCAAAAATTAGAGGTTTGTCTGTTTTTTGTTGTCGTTAAGGACAATGAGATCAGCAGGAGCCGAGGTGCTTTTTTTCTGTGAAGCAGACTTGTTTTCATTAGCAGCAGCTAATTGGAGCCATTGGGTCTTTTTGAAGCCGTAATCAACAAGTCTGGAAATATCCCTCCACATATTCCGGCTTCCGAGGATTGCAACGATAATCTCCTGGTCGTTGCGGGAGAATTTACCGACATAGGTTTGCTTGGCTGCCCAGGTGTAGCCTGTTTTGCCCCCCAGGGATCCGGAAATCTGCCACATGGCCTTATTGTGGCTCCTGAGGGTCCTGCCATAATATGTTCTCACTTTAGTGGCCATGATTCTGTTTTTGAATTCCTGGTGCTGCATGGCTTTTTCGAAGATTACAGCCAGATCCCTTGCAGTCGTCTGCTGTCCTTTTGCTGTCAGGCCGGAGGCGGTTTTACATATTGTACTCCTGGCCCCGAGTTCGTTGGCTTTCCTGGTCATCATCTTGGCAAAACCTGATTCGGATCCTGCTATCTTTTCAGCTAATGCAACACTTGCATCATTGGCCGATGCAAGAAGCACGGCATTTATTAGGTCGTTGGCATAATAAGATCTACCTTCTTTAATATATATTTTTGAGCGCGGCATACTGGCAGCCCAATTGGAAACCGGAACAAGAGAGTTGTTTTTCAGGTAGTCAATGGCGATCAGTCCTGTAAGTACCTTTATTGTACTGGCAGGCTGGCGGGGAACATCCGGATTATGTGAATAGATCTCCCTGCCGGTTTTGGCATCGATAATAATGGCACTGCGGGCGGAAAGCTTCTTGCGGAAAGAAGTGTCAGAATATGCGAATGAAAAGGCCGGTTTTTTCTTGGTACCGGGCGACCTGTTTAGGAGTACCGGAGTATAATTTTCTTGTTCCGGTTTATAGGATGAAATGATATCCCGGCGTACCTTTGACAGGGAATTTTCAACCGGTGAAAATTTATGATCGGTGGAAAGAACGGTTATCCTACCGTCGGTTCTGCTGTTAGTGGCGGACTGGACTGTATGTGGAAAGACCAGGGCAAAGGTAAAAAAAAGTATCAGGCAGGCGGCTGCTTTTTGCATGAGTGATATGTGATCTGATTAACCCTAAAGAGTTATGAACAGAAAATCCCTTTCTCCGCTCCAATGGTGATAGTTGTGAGCAAAAAAGTCAAGTATTTTTTAGCTTTTTATTTTAAATGTCTGAATTTCTGTCTTTTTGTAAATTGTTGGGCATCCATGTTGGGTGAAACGGAAAAGGAAAGTTCTTATATCGTGGCAAGAGAGGTTTTTAAAAATTGTTGAATGATTTCAAATTATTGAGAATAACAGTAGATGGTTGTTCCGTGCTTGTTTGTCTGGAGAAATGTTTATTCTCTGCTGCTCAGTTTCTTTTTCACTATATCGGTGACAGTTCTGAAATCAATTTTGCCACTGCCCATTTTGGGGAGCTCTTCTATAACGGTAAAGATCTTGGGCAGGGCAATTTTCGGCAGTTCGGCTGCCATTTTTTTCAGCGTCTTCTTCTCCTCGATCTTTTCTGTTACTGCGGCAACGATCCGGGCACCCTTTATGGCATCAGGTACATCGACAACACAGCATAGTACACCTTCCGGGAGGTATTTTTCCAAGACGTTTTCTACCCTTATTAAAGATACCATTTCCCCGCCGATTTTCACGAATCTTTTCAGGCGACCGACATGCCAGAGGTAGCCGTCTTCATCCAGGTTGCCCATATCTCCTGTATCATACCAGCCACGACGAATATGCAGCGAAGTCTCTTCAAAGTCATTAAAGTAGCCTTTCATGACCAGGTCGCCTTTAACCAGTATTTTACCGTTCTCCCCGACACCGCATTCTTCACCGGTCTCATAGTGTTCTATCCTTACTTCAACCCCCTTAAAAGGCAGGCCGACACTCCCGGGCTTGTTTATTCCCTCTGCATTTCCTGAAATAGCAGGGGAGGTTTCTGTCGTGCCATAGCCTTCATAGAGGGTCATGTTGTGTTTTTCCAAAAAACCTTCCCGCAGGGCATCGGGGCACTTGTCCGCCCCGCATATTGCAACGCGCAGGCTGGCAAAGTCACCAGGTTCGGATTTGCGCAGATAGCCCCAGAAAAAGCTTGGCGTCGCAACCATCAATGTCGGTTTGTCATCGCGGACAATTTCACAGATTTTTCTGTAATCCAATGGATTGGCATAAGAAATGATGGTCATGCCATGAAAAAGGGGGGCCCAGAGATTTCCGGTAAGGCCGAATACATGGAAATAGGGAAGATTTGCCAGGAATGAATCGTTTGCAGCGAGGTTGTACCGTTCGGAAAAGCTTTCAATATTTGAACTGATATTCTTATGCGTGAGTTCAACCGCCTTGGGATCTTTTTCGCTGCCGCTGGTAAAGAGGATAACCGCATCCTGGTTTTCGTTCTTACCGGCCACAATTTTTTTGATAGAGGCTGCAGGAAGCTTGGAAATGGCAGCGGCCTTGACTTTTTTCATGGTGCTCAGGCCGGCCATGATGTCTTCGATGTAGACCATCCCATCAACATGGGGGCATTCTATTTTTTCAAGGAGCTTTTTTGAAGTAATGATGGTTTTGAAGTCGCATTTTTCTTGGGCATAGACGCAATTCTCGGCTGCGCCGGTGGAGTAGTTGATCATAACCGGGGTGCGGCCGCTCATCAGGGAGCCCAGAATGGTCAGGGCGCAGCCGGCGGAGGTCGGGATCATCACTCCCAGGAAACCCCTGTCGAATTTTTTAAATTCCTTGCTGAGAAGAAGTGCTGCGATGAGTGCCCTGGAATATGTAACCTCCCTGCCGGCAGTGCGGTCGATGATAGCCATTTTTTCGCCCTGCTGCTTTGCTACATCTATAAAACGATGGTGTAAAAGCATGGTGCCCCCTTGTATCAGTTCAGTTTACAGCACAAAGATATTAGCAAGTATTGCAGGAGAATAAAAACACCTTTTTTCAGTATGTTGGAAATATCTTAAAAGAAGAAGACGTATATTTACTTTGTTTTACGCTGCTGATTAATGGAGTCTTTCAAAGCCCGCAGCAGGTCAATGGCCGAAAGCATGCCGACCAGGTTCCCGGCTTTGTCCAACACCGGTGCCGCACCGATATGGTTGTCCAGCAGCAGCGAGACCGCCTTTTTGAGAGTGTCATATGTATGTATAACGTGAACCTTGGTAATCATTACATCGCTGACCAGCATTGAATTGTCCAGATAGTAGACGTGGGAAATGTCTTGAGCTTCGTCAACCCAGTTGGGTCTGCGCAGTTCACGATCACTTATTATTCCGATCAGGTTGTTATGTTCATCAACAATCGGCAGGTGCCTGATGGAGTTTTCCTTCATTTTGAAAAACGCCTCACGGATTCCCATGGTGGGGGGAATGGAAATTACCTGTTGGGACATGTATTGACTGACTTTAGCTTTCATATGGTAAAGAGACCTCCTTATTGACAGGAGACTTTATACCAGAAATAAAAGCAACTACAAGTATTAAAATGCATAATTTTAGGGAGTTGTCACCAATATGGTGAAGGACAGTAATAGGTGTTTTCTTATTTCATCTCTGGAAAAAATATCCTTGTTTTTTTACAATTGAACAAAACAATAGTATTTTATCGTATCTGTAAAATTAGATTTATTGGGGTTTTCAGCTTTTCTGACGAGGAATCTGAAAGTGGAACAAATAAAAATTGGTGTCAGCTCATGCCTGCTTGGCAAAGAGGTGCGTTACAACGGCGGCCATAGCCTTGACCGTTATGTGACAGGCACTTTGAGTGATTATTTTCAATTTGTTGATATCTGCCCTGAGGTTGAGGCGGGTTTTGGGATACCCAGGGAAACCATGCGCCTTGTAGGCGACCCTGAAACACCCCGGTTGGTGACAACAAAGACCAAGAAGGACTTTACCGAGAAAATGCTGAGCTGGGCCAAACGTCGTGTGGTTGAACTTGAAAAGGAGGATCTCTGCGGTTTTATTTTTAAGAAAAATTCTCCCAGCAGCGGCATGGAGCGGGTCAGGATCTATACTGAAAAGGGCATGCCCTCTAACAGGGGGGCCGGCATGTTTGCTAAAGCATTTATGGATCATTTTCCTCTCGTCCCCGTTGAAGAAGACGGCAGGCTCAATGACCCAGGGCTGCGTGAAAATTTCATTGAACGGATTTTTGCCTTCAGACGTTGGCGGCAAATTGCAGCCGAGCGTAGAAGCCGGGGTAAAATCGTTGCCTTTCATACGGCCCACAAATTGCAGATCATGTCTCACAGTATAAAACATTACCGCGAAATGGGTTCATTCGTGGCTCATGCCAAGAATTTTGATCACAAATCGCTTTATGAAAAATATGAAGAGCTTTTTATGCAGGCACTTTCCCTCAAAACAACTGTGAAAAAAAACGTCAACGTCCTGCAGCATATGGCGGGTTATTTCAAGAAGCAGATATCCGGAGATGAAAAACAGGAGCTCCAGGAAGTGATCAGCCAATATCACCGTGAGTTTGTTCCCCTCATAGTGCCTATAACGCTTTTTAACCATTATGTCAGAAAGTATGATCAAAAGTATCTGCAGGATCAGTACTACCTGCATCCGCACCCAATTGAATTGAAACTGCGCAACCGGGTGTAACAAAATGAATGAAGCGGAAAAAACGAGAATACTGATTACCGGGGCAACAGGCTATATAGGAAGGCGACTCAAAAACAGGCTGCTGGAACATCCGGAATACCGGTTGAGACTGTTTGTCCGGAATGCCCGCAAGGTTCCGGAGAGCATAAGGCGGTCGGTCGAGATCGTTGAAGGGGACACCTTTCACCGGGAAGACCTGGGTAAGGCTCTGGAGAATATTGATGTCGCCTATTATCTTATCCATTCCATGGGGGCAGATAAGGATTTCAAGGATCTGGACAGGATAAGTGCGGAGAATTTCAGAGATGCATGCATAGAGGCGGGTGTTAAAAAGATTATTTATCTCGGCGGATTGGGAGTCAAGGAGAGTGCCAGCAAGCACCTGTTGAGCCGCATTGAGACTGGTGAAATCCTGAGCAGCAGGCCGGATGCGATAACAACAGTCTGGTTCCGGGCCGGAGTGATAATCGGGGCTGGCAGCGCCAGTTTTGAGATAATCAGGAACCTGGTACATAAACTGCCGATTATGACAACCCCGAGATGGGTGAATACAAAAACCCAACCCATTGGTGTTGACGATGTTCTGTCCTATCTGGAAGAAGGAGCCAAAATGGATA
>JAFDCR010000238.1 GCA_019312685.1 Deltaproteobacteria bacterium
AGAGAAGAAAACTCTGTACATAGTCGAGTCATATTTACACAGGATTTTTTTTATTAGCCACAGACAGACACAGACATAAATAAAGCAATTATAAGTTTTAAATTTTGAGTTTTAAATTAAGAACTGAAAATTAAAAATTTAAAATTAAATGTGCGTCTGTGGTAAAAAAAACGGGCTTAATCATTCTGACATTTCAACTTAAATAGTTGAAAGAACGAATTATAATCAGACACATGATAAAAAATTACCCACCGTGGGGATATTTATATGAAAATCTTAAAGAGTGAACAGGAATATACGTTTGACGATTTCCGGAAACTGCAATGCAGTGTCTGCAAAAAGAAATTATGGGACAAACGAAGTGAAATAGTCAACAGCCTGAAAATAAGATGCCCTCAATGCTCCACAATTTACAGTTTTGAACCGATCCGCTGGCGGGTCCTGGCTGATATTGCAGGATAGGATATTGTTTCTATTGCCTGCAGAGATATTCTGATAATAAATTTTTAACAGGATACTTTAAAACATAAAAAGGGTTCCCGGTCCGGGAACCCTTTTTCGTAATGAGGTTGTAAAACTTTATCATTTAACAGTTCATTAGCTCCAGGGATTAATTTTTTCAGTCACCTTCCAGCTGTTATCGACCATCTCGAGAATAATCGTTTCATTGGCGGGAATTGTATGTGCTTCCTGGTCCTGCTTCATAATATAGCTGCCGCTCACTGAAACCTTGATAACTTTAGTCGGCTGGTCATTTATATATTCCTGCTTTTGCCCGACAACCGTAATCTGGGTATTGGTGAAATCAAAAGTAGCATGCTGCAGTTTTTCAAACTCACCAGCGGCCTTCATCTCTTCTATGTTCTTTTTGACTGCAGCTGCAACAGTCGGCTGCTCTTCTGCCGCATAAAACTTCACCAAGGCCATATCCACCTTGGTTTTATGCTTGGCGATGAAATCCTGGATCAGCGCCTTTGGCGCCTGCACCTGAGCCGGACCGGAGGAACTCCCTCCGCCGCAATTAACCAGGCTGCCGACCAGGAACAGTGACAGAATTATATACAGTAAACCTTTCATAATCTCAGATGTGCTGCTTTTTTCCATTTCATACTCCTTTGACTTGTTGGATATAATCACCCCAAATTTGGAACAAAATTGTTGATTATCACTGCAAACTTTTCCCTAACTTTAATTTGCAGGAATATTTCTCAAAAAACCATAGATAAAACCCCTGAAATCCTGCTTCGTATTTCCTTATTTTACGAAGTAAAACCTGACTTTAGGACAGACAAAATGGAACAATGTAGACAATCATTGAAGTATTTTTTTACAAAATGTATAATTAAAATAAATTGATATTCATTGATATAAAATGCATATTTTAAGTAGAAATTTCCCTAATTTGAATCTCAAAAAAAACCGGGCGGGGAAACATGAAGGGTATAAATTCTCTCAGGCTTATCGTAGCTTTTTCACTGGCGTCGGTCGCTGTGCTGACCTGTTTCAGCATCTTTTACATATCCCCCTCGTATACCGACCTGATCATAAAAAATGCCGAGACCGAAGCCGTTGAAGTGGGACGCCATTTGGCAGGACCTCTTCGCCGATACGATGCTGTAGACAGGCAGCTGCCGGATAATTTTATCGATTCGGCAACGAATGCGATTGACGACTTCGGGCTTGAAAAAATCAAGGTCTTCTCGCCTGCCGGCGAAATTGTCTATTCATCTGATCATGGTGATATCGGTACATTCAATAAATATGGTTATTTTCATAACATCGTTGCCAAGGGGAATGTCTATACCAAACTTGTCAAAAAAGACAGCATGACCCTTGAAGGAAGGGTTGCGAGCCGAGATGTGGTGGAAACCTATGTGCCGATAATGCATGGCAATACCTTTGCAGGTGCCTTTGAACTCTATTTTGATATTACCAAAATCAAAAAGGATCTGAATATCCTGCTCTTCAACTCGAATTCTCTTCTGGCCTTGATAGCTGTCGGACTTATATTGCCTATCCTGGTTGTTTCGTTCATGGCCAGTAAATTTTTGCAGCAGCAGAAGGTAGCGGAGAAAAAGATTATTCAGCAGAATCTTACCCTGCAGGAGACAAATGAGAAACTGGAGACCACAAATAGTAAACTGCAGAAGGCCCTGGCTGAAATAAAAACTTTGCAGGGCATTATACCGATCTGCATGTACTGCAAGAAAATCAGAAGCGACAAAGGGGTTTGGGATCAGCTGGAGGTGTACCTTGAAGAGCATTCCGAGGCGGATTTTTCACATGGCTGCTGTCCGGAATGCTATGAGGAACAGCTTAAGAAAATGAAGAAAAAAGCCTGAGAGGAACCAGGTATATCCTGGTAAGCTTAATTATTAACCTTAAACCACCAGCTTGGCTGGTGGGTCCCAGCTTTGTTATGCGGGTAGGTTAGTGATAAATAAAGTGAGGTCAATATATAAAGTAATTCTTACTTTAATTTTTTATGTTCATTTCTTTACTTGCATAAAGAAACGAACCAAAGAAAGTGCAG
>JAFDCR010000239.1 GCA_019312685.1 Deltaproteobacteria bacterium
CATCTCCGGCTCCTTGATAACCGTCAATGCTTATTGGGGTTCATGGCATGAGGAGCATTTCGCCATGAATAACAGCGCTTGCCTGCGGGGGACAGTTTTCATTGCGTCTCTTTTTTGGGGCCAGCGGTTTTATTGAAGACGGCTCTGATATTATCCTCCAGGGCTGCCTGATGGGACTGAACATGATATCGGACGATGATTTCGATGTCACTGTCTTCAATTGTATTGCCGGCTTTCTGCTGCATTCTCTTGATGATCGCCCTGGCCTGTTCAGAGGTCAGGTTCTGTTCGAGGAACACCTTGCCGGGATGGCATTTCTGGCATTTTTCCTCAAAGATGGCGGCTTCCTGCTTTTGCCTATTAATATGATAATTAACCAGGATTCCAATTTCCTTTCCTGTGATATCAGCCTTGTGCTCCTCTTTCATTCTCCTGATTGTATCGAGCCAAACTTCTTTTGAGCGGTATTTTTTCAGTGCCCTGTCGGGGAGATGGCACTTGGAGCATTTAGATTTAAAAAGTACTGTGTCCAGTGCTTGGGGGGTAATATCGGTTTTCTGCCCGACAGTTTGCGGCTGACATCCTGAAATGATAAAAATTAAAAGAAATGCTAGTAGGGGTAAAAGTCGGAAAGATTGTGAAAAAAACTTTTTTTCATTTTCATGCAAATATTCCAAACGTATATAGCCGGGTTTGCAAAAGTTGATGGCAATGGATTGTTCGTCAATCGTCCTTTAGCATAAATTTTATTATTTTCAAACCGGATACACAGCACAACTTGTCCATCGACATCCTAAATTTTCCGGAAGTTCTTTGTAAAAAATCAAGTGAGGTCCATGGATTCAGATGCACTGCCGGTTATGTCATACTTTTTACTATATCGTTTAAGGAGCGTTTTCTTCAGCCCGCCTTTTGGGGGATACTGGAAACATCTTGTAGGTTCTTTGAGGCTACAGCCTAGACGCTCTATGTTATCAATATTATAATAGTATTTATCGGCGTAATTTCCCGGTTATATCCTTACGGAGTAAAATTTTATTTCCTGCAGAATTAATTATGTCAAAAATAAATAAAAAACTAAGCCTTACACACGGTCGGAGGGAGAAAGCAAAAAATGCTGGGGAAAAAAACGGAGCGTCTGTTCAGCAAAGCGGGCCCCGGCAGAAGTTTGCATTCCAAGAGGCCCTGGCACTTCACCAGACTGGTCGGCTGCTGCAGGCTGAAGCTTTATACAGAAAAATTCTTGCGGCAGACCCTGAGCATGCTGATGCCTTGCATTATTTGGGATTGCTTGCACATCAGACAGGTAAAAGCGATATCGCTGTCCAGCTGATACACAAAGCAATCAGCAGCAGACCTGATTATACCGATGCCTATAACAGCTTGGGGGTCGTTTTAAACGATCTGGGGAAGCTGCAAGACGCAGTTGCCAGTTATCGCAAGGCCCTCAGTTTGAAGCCGGATTATCCTGAAGTCCTGAGCAACTTAGGAAATGTTCTCATGGATCAGGGAAAACTTGACAAAGCGGCTGCCTGTTTCCGCCAGGCTCTCTCCCTGAAACCTGAATATGCCGAACTGTATTTCAACCTGGGGAACGCACTTAAGGCTCAAGCCAAGCTGGCGGAGGCGGTAGATTGTTATCAAAAGGCGCTCAGTTTAAGACCGGATTACGCCGCAACGCATTATAACCTGGCATGCACCTTCATGGCTCAAGGCAGGCTGGACGAGGCGGGTAACGGTTTCCTGAAGGCACTTTCCCTGAAGCCTGATTATGCTGATGCACACTATAATCTGGGGAACGTATTTAAGGATCAGGGAAAGCTTGATAAAGCGGTGGGATGTTATCAGAGGGCGCTCAGCCTGAAACCTGATAATCCAGACGCACACTTCAACCTGGGGATAACCTTCAAGGATCAAGGCAAGCTGGACGAGGCTGTTTCCTGCTACCGTCGGGCGCTCAGCCTGAATCCTGATTATGCCGAAGTGCACAATAACCTGGGAGTGATCCTCAATGATCTTGGCAGACTGGAAGAGGCGGTAGCCAGTTTTCGTAAGGCACTGGCCCTGAAACCTTATTTTGCCGTGGCTCATAGCAACCTGCTTATGTCCCTGAACTATATCCCGGGAGCATCCACTGTGAATTACCTTGATGAGGCCCGGCATTTTGGCATGAAAGTAGCTGGTAAGATCCGGAAGCCTTTTTCAGATTGGACCTGTTCCAGCAACCCGGAGCAGATTTCTGTCGGCCTGGTATCCGGTGACTTGAGAAACCATCCTGTGGGATATTTTCTGGAGAACCTGCTGACAAACATTGATTTCCAAAAGATCAATCTCATAGCATTTACCACCAACAGTTACGAAGATGAACTCACAGTGCGGCTCCGTTCTCGTTTTAAGTCCTGGAGGTCTTTACAGGGAATGAGTGATGAAGCCGCTGCCCGCCTTATTCACGACGATGGGGTGCATGTTCTCCTGGACCTTTCCGGTCATACCAATTACAACCGCTTGCCGGTTTTCGGCTGGAAACCGGCGCCGGTCCAAGCCACCTGGTTGGGGTATTCCGCTTCTACGGGCATAGCGGAAATGGATTATATAATAGCTGATCCGATATCCGTTCCGGAATTTTACCAAGAGCATTTTACTGAAAAGGTGTGGTATCTGCCGGAGACAAGACTCTGCTTTTCCCCGCCTGGACCAGATGAATATTTGGCAGTAAAATCGTTGCCCGCGCTGCACAATGGCTATATTACCTTCGGCAGTTTCCAGAATTTGACAAAAATAAATGATGCGGTCCTGGCTGTTTGGGGCCGGATTCTTGAGTTGCTGCCACAGGCCAGGTTGCGATTGCAGACTTGGCTGTTTCATTCCTCTGAGGTCAGAGTACAGTTGCAAGAAAGATTGAAAGGTTATGGCGTAAACCCGGAAAGGGTAGCGTTTGCGGATGCAGTTCCGCGAAAGGAGTATCTTGCGGCCCATGCTGAAGTCGATATTATCCTGGATACATTTCCTTTCTCAGGAGGCACAACAACGTGCGAGGCATTATGGATGGGGGTGCCGACGGTGACTCTGCTCGGGAATACAATGATTGCCCGGCAGGGTGCAAGTCTATTGGCCTGTGCAGGCCTGGATGACTGGATCTGCGAGAATGAAGAGGTGTATGTTGCAAAGGCCTTAACCCATGCGGCCGATGTGGAAAAATTGGCCCGGCTCCGTTCGGGATTGCGCCGG
>JAFDCR010000240.1 GCA_019312685.1 Deltaproteobacteria bacterium
ATGGAGATGAAAAATCCAAGATCGAGGACTTTCTTGGCAAACTGCCAGTCACCTGAAAAACAATGCATTACACCTGCAGCTTCAATGGGAGTCTCCTTTTCCAATACGTCCAGGATATCTTTGTGGGCCTCACGGTCATGGATTACCAACGGCAGTCCGGTTTTTTTTGCGAGCGCAACCTGCCGGGCATAATGTTCAAGCTGGACTTTCTTGGGGGCATAAAGCTTGACGTAGTCGAGGCCTATTTCACCATAGGCAACAACCCGGCTGTTGTCACAAAGTGTTTCCAGTTTGCTGTAAGTACTGTTTTCAAGCCCCTGGACATTGTGTGGATGTACTCCAACCGTTGCATACACCGTTGCAAAATTTTCGGCGATTGCAATTGCCTTCTGCGAACTGTCAAGGTCTATACCCACGGTTATAATCCGGGAAACACCCTTGTCAACAGCCCTGGACACAACTGTCCCGGTATCCTCGCCGGAATGTATCATATCAAGATGACAGTGGGTGTCTATTACACTTGTTCCGGCAGGCAATACGGGCAAAGGAGGTTTTTTCTTTTTCTTTCCCATATACTATTCTCCGAGCAGAGTATCTAACAGATTCAGGTAATTGAGGCAATCGGCATATTAAGGGTATATATCGCCGGCGTTGAAAAAATGAAAATGTGCTTCTATACAATTTGCAGGTTGAAGGAGGTATTCTTCTTCGCTGGTTAACGGATTTCTTAAATTCTACGGCTTGCTTCACCCTATTACGAAAACTCGGGGTTTCACCCTCAAACAGTTCGTAATAGGCCGCTCCGCAATTCCTTGAATTTTTACTAAATCCGTTAAAGGCTCATCAAATACTCCTTTCACCCTCTGCTACAGGTATTGTTATTACCTGTAAAGAGTTATGAGGCACAAAAGAAAATAACTTTTGCAGGAAATCCGCCCTGTTACCGGTTGAGATATAGTTGACAGCGCTTTTTTTTTCTTATACAGATGCAGACAAGAGACAGTCTGATTAGATGAATATAAACAAAGGATGCAGGCAAGATGACATCACCGGTCTTGGAGGCAATATACAGACGAAGGAGTATTCGCGAGTTTACCGAGAGAGAGGTTACCGGCGAACAGTTACACGAGATAGTACGGGCAGGTATCTGGGCCCCGTCAGGCTTGAATAATCAGCCGTGGCGCTTTGCCATTATCAGGGACCGGGGTGTAAAAGAGCAGGTGGCGGAACAGACGCATTACGGTCACATTGTCAGAAATGCCGATGCCCTGATAGCGGTTTATCTTTCAAAAGAAGACATGTATGATACTGTAAAGGATGTACAGTCTGCAGGCGCCTGCATTCAGAATATCCTGCTGGCGGCCGAGGCTCTTGATCTGGGGGCAGTATGGCTGGGACAGATTCTGAAGAACAAGGCAGAAGTTAACAGAATTCTTGAACTTTCAGATAATTTTGATCTGATGGCGGTAGTGGCCCTGGGACATCCTGCACACCGTAACCAGAAATCAAAAAGAAAAGATATTACTGAACTGCTGCTGAAGGAGATCTGATTAATAAATATAAATAACCGTGTTATTATGAATTCAATGCTTGCAGATAAGAAGATCCTTTTTGGTGTTTCAGGCAGTATCGCGGTTTACAAGGCTGCTGAATGGGTACGTGAACTTGCCAAAGCCGGTGCGGATGTTACTGTCGTCATGACAGAAGCCGCCACCCGTTTCGTTTCCCCCCTTACCTTTGCAACACTTTCAGGCAGAAGGGTTTATACCGGAATGTTTGAACCTGACTCCGGCGAAGAGGTGACCCATATCAACCTGGCCAAAAAGTGTGACCTTTTCCTCGTTGCACCTGCAACTGCCCAGACCATTGCAAAACTTGCCAATGGTTTTGCAGACAATCTGCTCACCTCCCTTGCCCTTGCCAACCGGGCAAAAATGCTGATATTTCCAGCAATGAACAGCAACATGTACTGTCATGGTGCTACCCGGGCGAACCTTGCCCGTCTCAAGGATTACGGCTACGGGATTATTGAACCGGATGAGGGGAAACTTGCATGCGGTGATGAAGGCGTCGGCAGACTCGTCGACTGGGAGACTGCCAGGGATGCCTTATTGTCAGCTTTTGCTCCGCAGGACCTGCTGGAGAAAACGGTCATCATCACTGCAGGGCCGACCTGTGAACCTTTTGATCCAGCCAGGCATCTGAGTAACCGTTCCTCGGGGAAGATGGGTTTTGCCTTGGCGCGCTCGGCAAAACAAAGGGGAGCCAGGGTGATTTTGATCAGCGGGCCGACTTCTCTTAAAAAACCTTCCGGTGTGGAAGTAATAAACAGCGCGACTGCTCTGGAGATGCATGATGCAGTGATGGATAACTATGATAGAGCTGATATCGTGGTCATGTCGGCCGCTGTATCTGATTACCGTCCCGCGAAGCTTAAGGAGAAGAAAGTAAAAAAAGGAAGCGGCTCAATTGCTCTTGAATTGGTACCCAACCCGGATATTCTTAAGGAACTGGGCAAACGAAAAGGAAAAGCGGGGTCACCTCTGCTGGTTGGTTTTGCAGCAGAAAGCAGCGATCATCTGGAGGAAGGAAAGCGCAAGCTCAAGGAAAAAAAACTTGACCTGATAGTGGTTAACGACATTATCGGTACTGAGACGGGGTTTGCCTCTGATACTAATCAGGTCAGCCTCATTGACCGGGATTATCAGCTGGAAAAATCCCCCCTCCTTACAAAAGAAGAGTGTGCCTATCTGATCTGGGATAAAATTGCAAGATTAATGCAGTAATTTTCAGTAAGATCCGTCAAAAGCAGCTTCATAAACCGCAATCACTTCATCCTCAGTCGGCTTACGGGGATTGTTTTCAACCGGTCTGGTTACGGTAAGGGCAATCTTAGCCATTTCAGGTATTTTATCCGCCGGAATATCCAGGGCTTCAAGGCTGTTTGGTATGCCGACATCAGCGTTAAGCTGGTGGATGGCCTCCACAGCAAGCTGGGCTGCTTCACGTAATGGCAAGCCTTCGGTTTCATAGCCCATAATCTGCGCGATAGTGGCAAATTTTTCCGGGTTCCCGATGATATTGTACTCAACTACATAGGGCAGCAGAACCGCATTGGCCAGACCATGGGCAGTATTAAACATGCCGCCAAGGGGATAGGCCATTGCATGAACAAGGCCGACACCTGCCGTGGCCAGGGCTTTGCCGCCAAGAAGACTCCCCATGAGCATTGCCGACCGGGCTTCCAGGTTGTCTCCGTTGGCATATGCAGCAGCCAGGTTACCGCTGATCAGGGCCATAGCTTCCATGGCATACATGTCTGATATTGCATGGGACTGGGTTGAGACAAAGGCCTCAAGGGCATGGGTAAAGGCATCTATGCCCGTAGCTGCTGTAATGTTCGGCGGAAGGCTGAGGGTCAATGCCGGATCGAGTATTGCCGCATCCGGATAAAGTGGGTCGCCGTTCATGCCGCCCTTGGACCTGGTTTTTTCATTGATAAATACTGCGGTAAATGTCACTTCGGCTCCGGTGCCCGCTGTTGTCGGGATCATTATCTTCGGTACCCCCGGCTGCTTGATCTTGCCGAGGCCGAGATAATCTTCGGCCTTGCCGCCATTGGTGAGTAGGATGCTGACAGCTTTTGCGATATCGAGGGCAGAACCACCTCCAACACCGACAACACAGTCGGCATTATTTTTTTTAGCCAGTTTCAAGCCTTCGTCAGCCAGTTTCAGCCCCGGTTCCGGAAGCACCTTGTCATAAACGGTATATGGTATTTTATTTCTTTTAAGAATTGAGGTAATCCGCTTGATGATTCCCGCTTTTTTCAGTCCGGGATCAGCAACCAGAAAAACCCTGCTGCCGTTAAATCCGGTAATCACTTCACCAAGCTGTTTGATTGAATCGACGCCAAAATGGATTTTTATGGGTTGGTTGACGCTGAAGGATTGTGTCTGTATCATTTCTATTACCTCATAGGGATTTTGGGGATAAATCAATTATTAACTTTCGGGTTTATAATGCAATATAGATAAACTGTTTAGAAAATAATCGAATATTATATATTGTTATTGCATGGGATTATAATAAAAAAGAACTTTAAGGTAAGAAAAAATTTTTCGGCAGTTAAGATGATGTCACAATTGAGTAAATCAGAAAAAAAAAGAAGGGCCAAGGGCATTGAGCAGCTTGTGCATGAACTTGCGATGTTGTCGGATATTGAGCTGGCTGACCTTCCATGCCGCCGGGAGATCAAGGATGAGATTCTTGCGGCTAAGGTTCTGAAGGGCGGCGCGCAAAAAAGGCAGCTGAAATATGCCACAAAACTGCTTCGGGATGAGCCGGTTGAGGAGCTGTTTGAATTTATTGCCCGAAAAAAAGGATCTCTGCTGAAAAAAAATCGTGAGTTTCATGAACTGGAGCATTTCAGGAATCTCTTGATAGATGAAGCGGTACAGATGTATGAGGAAAAAGTACTCAATGCGGGTTATATAGATGAGAATGAGTCCGTAAAATTTTTATTCGAGAGTAATGCCTTAGATTCAATTACGGAGTATCTGCCCGATGTTGACCGGGAACTCCTGAAAAAGACTGCGGTGCAATTTGCCAGGACCCGTAACAGGAAATACAGTAGAGAACTGTTTCGGATTTTAAGGGCAGCCTTGGAAAAAAAACAATTTTCTCAAAAACAGGACAAAGGTGATGGAATATAGAAGCGGTTCGATTGGCAGGGTTTTCAGTATCAGGTTTGATGAAGGTGATTTGTTTTTAGAAGGCCTGTTGGATGTTGTCATCAGGGAAAATATCCGCTGCGGCTGGTTTCATGTGCTTGGCGGATTAAGGGAGGCGGACGTGGTTACAGGCCCCAGGGAGCCCGTAATGCCACCGGAGCCGGTATGGAGTCATGTCAGCGGCGCTCGGGAGGTGCTGGGAAGCGGGAGTGTTTTCTGGGACGGAAATGAACCGAAAATCCATCTGCATGCGGCCTTGGGGCATCATGGCGATACCCTGACAGCCTGTGTACGAAAAGGCACCAAGGTGTATCTTGTTCTGGAAGTCATGCTGCTTGAACTTGACGGTATCAACGCAACACGCCCCTGGTATGAAAAAGGAGGATTTAACCGCCTCACTTTTAAGTGATTTGAATCCAGAAATGTAATTTTCTTGTTGACAAGAATTTGATTTTTTTAAATAAGACAATATTACTTCTTCGGGTAAGGTCAACTGCAACAATTATTAATGCGGGAGGAATTAAGTATGGCAGCAGGTAAGGTAAAAAGCGGTAGCAAGAAACCCCAGACAGCTGTAAAAAAGGCAGCGCCCAAGAAAGCTGTAAAAAAGGCAGCGCCTAAGACAGCCAAGAAAAAAGTTATCGCCTCAACGGAATTTTCCTTGTATGCCCCTGACGTGAACGAGGTCTTCCTGGCTGGAGACTTTAACGACTGGCAGCCTGATGCCAAAGATTTCCGGCTGCGGAAATACAAGGGTGGCATCTGGAAAAAGAAGGTTAAGTTGAATCCGGGCAGATATGAGTATCAGTTTGTTGTTGATGAACAATGGTGGTGTGACCCGGAAAATGCTGACCGTGTGGCTAATCCCTTCTGGACTGAAAACAATGTAATTGAAGTGGGTTAGTTTGAATACGCTTCTGCTTGTTGCAGACAGGCCTCTTATAAATAAAATTCGAAAATTTCAGGGCAAGACTAAGACAAGAACACCGTACAGTGTTCTTGTCTTAGTGAATTCCTGAATTGTCAGATATCACTATTTCTTTGTTCGTGTCTGCTGAAAAACTGACATGAACACCTCATCTTTTTCCCTTCATTCATTTATCTTCCACATACCTCTTCAGGGCACAAATCCTCTGATATGGCGCAGTTTTATTGGATTTTTGTTGAATTATGAGATCTAAAGAGAATTTAGAAAGACTATACCTTAGAGAACTATTTTATGTTGAAGCTCAGTCCATTTGTTTATTTTATCAAAATTAATACTTACACCCAATCCAGGTCCAGTAAGCTGGTCAGCAGTTCCTCTATAACTAAAAGATATTTCTTCATTTGTAATATCGTCGATCAGGATATATTTGGAAAATGATCCTTCTAAATATAAATAATTGGGGCACAATAAAGCTAAATGACGACCTAAAGCTGACAGTATATTTGATTCTCCAACATGACAACCAATTTGGTAGTAAATATTATTTTTTTTAGCCATTTGACATAGTTTAAAACAATTTGTCAGCCCACCACACTTTGATAACCTGATGTTAAAACCATGACAGGCATCAGCGTTAATTAGTGCTTTAGCATCTTCAAAAGTGTTTATGGATTCGTCTGCAAATATCAGAACTTCATTACAATTGGATTTAATTTTTTTAAAAGCATTTAAATCATTTTTACCGACGGGTTGTTCAAGTGCACTTATTGAATAGGTTCTTACTTTTTCAAGAAAGTCAATTGTTTGTGAGGTTGTAAACGCTGCGTTTGCATCAACTCTAATATCGACTTTCTCACCAAGTTTTTCTCGAGCATATCTCACTTGCTCTACGCCTGTCTCGACACTATCAACTTTGAGTTTAATTTGTTGGATTTTATTTTTTGATATTAAATCGAAAATGGCTTTTTGGGAATCTATTGGCAGCAAAGGTATTACAGCAGAATATTCAAATGTAAAATGATCGATAGTGTTGGTGAAGAGGTTCCAGAGAGGTATATTTTTTAGTTTGCTGTATAAATCTAAACACGCAGTTTCGAATGCACACCAGACTGAAGGGGATGAAACTGCTATATCTGATTGACCAATTTTATTTAAACTATTTAAAAAAAGTGTAATTGATTTAAAGTTAAGGCTGGGTAATTTATTCACCAGTATTTCTGCTTTTGAAATACCTTCTATAATTGTTTCTCCTGTCACATAATCTCTTGGGGCCCCTTCACCGCAACCCGTTACTCCACTATCATCTTCAAGAATCACTAAAATTGATTCGCTTGTTTTTCTTTTGGCAAGATTATGTGCTATTTGAAACTGGAATGGGATATGTAGACGGTATATGAAAATTTTCTTTATCATTTAATGCCTTCTGAAGAATTATTCTTGAGAAATCAACCCACTGATACCATTGATATGGGTAATGCTCAATATATTTTCCGTAAATTCCCCAAGCAGTTTCAGCAATATTAATTTTTTCTTCCCCATTAGCTAGATGTTCGAGGCATAAAGTGTATTTTCCTTTATCATCCCGACGCATTAAACCTAAAATAACTGGAACTTTTGATTTTCTATAAAAGATTTCTAGTGTTTTGTCTGAATTATGCCTTGTGCCTAGGATGTTAATTTTATCTGAACCCGTTCTCCATTCCTTAAATTCATCACACTCAGTGATAAGTATCTTGCCACTCTTTAAAGCTTGTAGAGCTTTTATGGCTACTTTGGGTTCGTCTGCATCAATCAATGTTATATTTTTTGATTTCGCTCTATCGGCTAATTCTTGTTTTAAATTTGAAGATTTGAATTTGCAAATCATTGCAACATTATAACCTTTTAAATACAAAGCCATTGGTAAAAATTCTACTGCTCCAAAATGACCTGTTACTATAATTGCCCCACCTTTTGACTTTAAAGCTTCATCAAGAATTTGCCTCTTATTGATAGTTAGGCGTTTGCCAAAATATGGTAACAATTTAGATAAAGGTCTGTATGCCATAATTAATTTTTCTAAATAGTGTTCACATGTTCCTTTTAATGTTTTGTGGCCTAAATAAATATTATATATGCACGTGTTTTTATTTGTAAAAAATCGGAAGTAGTTTAGGCCATGATTTATAGATTTTAAATCTTTCCTTTTAATTTGGAAGTATAAAAAACCTATAAAATAAATGTAAAATCTAAGTATTCTTATAGGAACTTTTCTTGCTAGAAATATATTAAAAGAAGTTTGAAAAAAGTTACTGATCCCGCCTTTCAGAAACAAGCAAAGCCACGTCATTTCTACCTCCTTTTTCTAGTCAAAAAATATATTAAAGAAATCTATGTATTTAGATTCTTTAATATATTGAGATAAGTTAATTCAAGGGGTAAATTCCGGAACCTATTAATTTTACTGGTTTTTTTTGTGTAAACCCTGAAGTTGTCGTGATTTTTATGAAGTTTTAAATTTTATGTTTTTTACTAGGAAATTACGAGGTGAAGGCAATTAAAAAAAATAATTTCTTGTATTTAATGCAAAAATCCTACCATGTACAATTTTACAATAATTATATACATATTCATATGCACTTAGACTTTATACCTATTTGATTTTTCTATAAGATTTGTAAAATAGAATTAGAAAGGTTAAAGAAAAAATAGTAAACAATATTTATGAAATGGTAAACTTGGTTGACGAAGAGGGAATAGAAAACGCTACATAATTTGTTTTATTATTTTTGCAGGTAAACAAAAAATATATCTAATTTTACCAAGTAATAAAATATGGAAAAACACAATAGTTGTGTAAATTCGCTTGCAGTAATTCGCTATATTGAAAAGCGTTTTCCTGACAGAGTAGATGAGTTATTTTACAATTTAGGGCCTGAAATGGTCGGTATAAAAAATCCAAAGGATTTTTTATCAGATCCGAACAATTGGATTTCCTCAAAGTTGCTTATCAACTTATATGAGAAAGCTCGTTTTATTACTAATGACAAC
>JAFDCR010000241.1 GCA_019312685.1 Deltaproteobacteria bacterium
GGGCTATAAATGCTATGGAGCCGGACAGGAGAGCGAAGAAACTTATGCCGGGGATTAAAGAAAGCAGAAAACTTGCCACAATGAGCAGCGGTAAGGCGATATTTCTTGTTTTTTTCAGGACCGCTGCACGCGATTTCTTCCAGGACACGATATAACGGCAGACCTTGCCGCCCTGGAAAATGCAATCAGGGTGTTCTATTTTCGGCAGTTTATAATTGAAGATCTTTGCAATCGACTCAAGCCAGCCCTTCCTGTTTTCACACTGGAAGGGCTCTTCCTGCACGCCTTCATTGGGGGTCACCACGACTTCGACCTGTTCCGGCCCGGTCCTCATCGATGTGTAGACAGCTGACCTGCTGAACTTATTACTCATCTCGCCGGCCAGCCTGTAAGCCGTGGCAATACTGGCAAGACCGAGGATGTACTGTCTTATGTCTCCCATGGCCTCGGGTGAAGCGGCATACAGGCCGGCCTCCCTCGCAATGTCTTTATTGCCAGTGAATTCCCGTAATCTCTTATGGAAAAGATTGATTTCCTTCTGGGTGAACCAGTGGCCCTCGTCTTCAACCTGGAAAGGTTCAATACCTGCGGAACGGAGCAGTTCGTTTACATTGATATAGCTGTATTTATGCTGGATGAGTTTTATATAGTTTTTCGTTATCCTGCTGCTGTATAAAGGTCTGTCTTCCCGAACTGCACCGTTCATAAACAGCTTTTCCCCGATAAGATTTACAGAATTAAGAACCCCTCTATAAATTCATACTAAACTTTCAGATGTCTGAATGAAAAGCGAAAAATAAAAATAACTCCAAACGGCAGGAGTTATTACAGGGATTGTTAGGTTCAACTCTAAGGTTTTCGTATATACCTGAAAAATTCCTCCGGTTCATCGTTCATAATCCAGTGGGTTGAGTCAGCAAAACATCTATTTACAATATTATTGCGGTCAAGAAACCTGATGACTGGTGAGTCTGTCTGGATACTCCGGCCTCCCCAGCAGTAAGTTTTCTGTACCGGGAGTTCTGCAAAAATATGTCCCCATTCGAGGATGCCATCCGGGGTAGCAGTTTTGCACATTTTCATTATTTCAGTTGCTGTCTCGCCAAATACTTCAGGATTACAGAGTCTTACCGAAGACAGATAGTTCTTTGCCGCCGGAATATTCCAGCCAAGGACAAACTCGGAAAATTTTTCTGAATGCAGCCATTTTTCAAACTCCTGCGCAACCAGTTTT
Source organism: Deltaproteobacteria bacterium (assembly GCA_019312685.1). Lineage (GTDB taxonomy): Bacteria > Desulfobacterota > Desulfobulbia > Desulfobulbales > BM004 > BM004. The sequence continues at coordinate 1,235 of JAFDCR010000241.1, forward strand.
CTGTATGCCTGGGAGGATACCTGCGATATGAAGACATTATCGAGATGCAGGTCGCCTTCGACACAGAAATAGCGTGTGATCAAGTCTCCACCCATTTTACAGATCAGGGTGCCCACATCACCTCCCCAGGAATGGCCCACCAGGGTGATCTTGTCCAGTTGCAGAATATTTATGAGCTGCAGAACTCTTTTCGCCTGGGCTTCCGTGGAATGATCATTGTTTTCTGCTGCCCTGCTGTGGCCGTAGCCCGGTAGATCCGGGATAATAATGTTAACATCTGGCATCCGCTTTGCGGCTTCGGCAAAACAGGCTCCCGATTCCCCCAGGCCGTGGATGAAAACAAAGGTTGGTTTGTCCTTATCAAACCTTTCCCTGTCAGGCATCCTGACAAATATCTCGCCGGAGTCAATCTGAATGTATTGTCCTGTCATGATATTCGGGGGATGGTTTTACGGATCCAGGAAATAACCTTATCGGGCATGAAATTACGATTCTTCCTTGTCAATTCCCAGAGTTCAACTCCAGGCAGATTTTTCACTTCGGAGATAAAATTTTTACCCTTCAAGGCGATGGTTGCAACAACAGTTTTTTTCGACGCCAGCAGGGTGGACATCATACTGACAAACACTCCGGAATAACACTCCATCCAGCCGATCTAATCAATAATGAATAATTCGGTTCTATGGTTCTCTGCCATGATCTCTGCTGCGACTCTGTCCACAGCTTCCACATTCACGCCGTATTTGCCGACCCGGTAAGGGGAATCGCTTTCAACATGGGCCATAACACTGCGGTCACCCTCAAAGGTTACAAGTTCAAATCCCTGACGTACATTCCTGCTCCGTATCTCCCGGGTATAAAACCCTGAAATATTGATCTCAGGAAGTGACGAGAATACTTTTGTAATAACAGTTGTCTTGCCGATTCCGGGGAGACCGGTTATGAGCAGAACGTTTGAGGACATAAGGATATGATGGCATTGATAAGGGTTTTATTTCTGCTGATATTTATCTGGTAAATATGTAGAAAATAAAATATGGCTTTGTCAAGCAAACGTGCACAATGACTGTCTAAAGCCATACCTTGAAGATCAAACAGCAAGTGCATTCTCCGCTCATCTGCAGTCTGCGCTTACCCGGAGTCTTCGCTTGCCGGCTGCGATGCGTTTCAATTATTAATTTACCGGTCAATACGTATTTTGCGGAAATCCCTGATTGTTTTCCTGAACAGGAATAAAAACATATTCGGGTTGAACCGGTACAGCCACCAGATAAACCGGGCGTAAAAAGGGAAAATAATAAACGGTTTATTTCGTTCGACCCCCTTTAAGATAATATCTGCCGCCTTTGCCGGGTCGACATGATATTTTTTCGGAACCGGTAAGGCCAGTTTGTCCTTTTCAACATTGACCACGGAAATACTTTCATGGATCGGGGTCTGCATGATACCCGGACAGACCAGGTTAACCTTAATGCCCAGGTCTGCCCCTTCAACCCGCAGGGAGTTTGAGAATCCGACAATGGCCCACTTGCTTGTACAGTACGGTATTTCCTTCGGCAGGGGAATCAGACCCCCCAGAGAACTGATATTGATAATCTGGCCGCCGCCCTGTTTTTCCATGATTCCATAAGCTGAGATGGCTCCGTGAATAACCCCCAGGAGGTTGACTTCGATAACGTTGCGCCAGTGGTGTAAGGCCAGGTCCCGGGTTTCTCCCTGGATCGCTGTGCCGGCATTGTTGAATATCAGGTCAAGCCGGCCGTATTTGCTGTTGATTTCATTAACGATTTTTTGCGCATTTTCAAACAGGGTGACGTCGAGATATGCAAATATCGCTTCACCTCCGGCATCAATAATGTCGGCTGCGACCTTCTGCGCTCCCTCCTGGTTGATGTCAACGGGAATGACAATAGCGCCTCTCCTGCCAAGTTCCATGCAGAGTGCCCGACCGAGACCGGATGCGCCTCCGGTAACGATGGTGACTTTGTCTTTAAAATAATCCATGGCGGTTTATGGCTTGCAGATGATATTTTTATGCTGAGCAATATACTTTTCAAAGAAGTTGCATAAATTATATTAGGTGGGATTTAAGTCAAGCAAAAGAAATTCTGCAGGACAATTAACCTTTCAGGACAGTCAAAAAGAATTATTGCAGTTGGAATCCTGCATCCCAGTCCTTGCGCACCGGATCAAAACCTTTCTGTCTGATGGCGGCACAGACCTCATCAATGGTACGGTGGTCCCCGATGGCAAACTGTTCTCCGGTGGTATCAGGATTGGAATATCCCCCAGGAATGGTACA
>JAFDCR010000242.1 GCA_019312685.1 Deltaproteobacteria bacterium
ATCAGGTCATCCAATTTTCTTCGACCTAAGTGAAAAGATAGAAATCCAGCGGTTTCTTGAATTTCTCCGTTGAAATGAATTCACAGCCAACGTATTCATTTGTTGAGGACTGGACCATGACATGAGTATCAATGGATGTTTTTTCAACATCATTCAGGATGAAAGAAACCTGCAGGTAATCATCCTTCCGGGTTCCATGCGACTTGAAAGGACAGAACCCGACTCCGCCGGCGGAAATATTCTTTATTATGATATCGTGTGATTCCCTGTCATTGGAGAGATTAATGCTTTTACCCAGAAGTTTTGCCGGTTTGCGGAAATGTTTTCTGCATTCAAGAAAAATACCGAAAATCTGCTCGCAGTCGCATTTAATCTTCAGATTCCGTTTTCCTGTTTCCTTGAAACTCCCTACAGATATATTCCTGTTCTTACGGCAGGTTGGACAGGAAATTAGTGCAACATCGTCTTTGACAATAACCTCTATCACTTTCATAATTCCCCTCCCCCAGATTTCTCAGCCTTAACTTATAAAATAACGTCCTTACTGGATCTGCTCGCGGGCCTTAAGCTTTGCGTTTATCATGTCCTTATGTGTCAGCCTCAGGAGGTGGGTCAGTTTGCGGGTAAAATGATCCTCGTGTTTTTCCAGTTGGCCGTCAATATGGATTATACGCCAGACAGCCTCAAGCACTGCCCTCTTCTCCTCCCTGCTGAACTCGTTATTTATATGGTTGGTGAACTCAAACAGGTCGACCGCCCGGGTTCTTTCTCGGTGGGCCAGCTCAATAAGATCCTCGGCATGCTTTTCTGACAGGTCAAAATCAGCCCGAAGCGTTTCAATAACATGGCTCAGTTCATCTTCCGTGCATTCATGATCCGCATGTGCCGCTTCCAGAAGGATGACGCCCGCAGCGATCCTTGTCTTTTCTTCAGTGTCCGGACCGTCATCCAACGACCCCTTACTGTTTAACAATGTCTGTTTTATAAAATTAAACATATCCGTTATCTGAAGGTATAGTGTTTTCTGACATGCTTGGAAACCGTCCAGGTGCAGTCGAGTCCTTTGGGAAAGGTGACATAATCACCCGGACCGATGGTAACTTCTTCATCGGCGGTTTTAACGGTTATCTCTCCCTCAATAATGAAGCAGGATTCTTCCTGATCATAATGCCAGTCAAAAACGGACGGTTCGCATTCCCAGACCGGCCATTCCGAGGCTCCAAGCTTTTCAGCCTTTTCCCTGCCGTCTCTTTCAATCTGAATTTTCATAAGTAAAATATAAAAAAAATACCGAATAAATGATATAGTTTTATCTTAATTTCTTGCCTCTGCAGGATCATGCTGTATAAGCCAGTCTTCCAGTTTCCGGGGATCCTTTCCCAGTATTTTGACAGCACCGTAACCGGTGAGTTTGCGGTTGGAAATTCTGCTGCTGCTGTTGGCCAGGATGGGAAGTTCAGGTCTCCGGGTATTAAATTTCCGGACCAGTTCTGCACCGTCTCCATCTTCATCATCGAGATCCGCGTCCATTATCACCAGGTCGACATCCTCATTGTCAAAAAAATTTACCGCTGCATCAAAGGCATGGGCAACGTAAATCATGATCGAACCGCAGGTATAATGTTTTCTTATGGCCCCGATAAAATTTCCGGCTGTGGCAGGATCATCCTCCACCAGCAGAATCGCCTTATACCGCAAGGTTCTACCCGGATCCAGTTCCCTGCCCTGATGCTTGATCACATGACCGCGGGGAATGACATTACTGGGGGAACCGACTATATCCTTGATCCAGTCAAAGATGGAGAGAATAAAACCTGCCGCCCTCTCACTCGGCTTCCGGTATTTCTGCCTGCTTCTGCTCAAAAACTATCCCTATCAAGTTACCGATCTTGGGCCCAGCACTTCATTATTTTACCTGTCCCTGCCGAGATCCCTCTTAAGTGTTGCAATCAACTCCTTTTCAATATCTGAATCCACCAGCTTCACCTTTTTATAACGCTTACGGTTAAAAACATTCTCCATTGAAATCCTGAGTTTCGGCGTGATGTTCTTTGTTGTTTTGCGTAGGAGCCTGTCCAGGCATGTGCGGACAAAACTTTCCGGATACAGGACAAAGCCGTAGCAGGTCCCCCTGCCTTCTGGAAAAAGAGAATAGAAATTTTCATCCATTGAGGCGTGCCCGCGATTCATTCCCGACCTGGAAATAACATAAAGATCCATCTCAGGATAATAAAGACCGGGTGCCTCCATGAGCATCCTTGAGGCGCTGGCACTGATGAGTGTCTGAAAATGCAGGGCAATCTCCCGGGAAGAAAAGACAAAGGTGTCGGATATGTTTTTTATCTCAGCCTTGATTGAATTCAGGTCTGTTTCTTGTGTCATGGATAGTAATTTTTATTAAGAAGTAATAAACCGGAGAGTCATTAAGAACCGTATCAATATCTAAAACGCACCGTTCTACTTCCTCCACAGTCCGGAAACATTCCGGGTCAGGGGTAAACAATCTTCCCTTTGGGCTGCCAGGTTTGGAACCGCTGCCCGGTTTCCGGTTGAAAACTCTCAACCAGGTCTCCGATTTTGGCCTTTTTAAAATCGCTTATTTTCAAGCCCACCTGCTGCCCTTTGTGCGCCTCTCTGACCGCATCCTTTTCAATATGAAGCGACTCAATTATTCCGTTATACATTGGGCCCATAGCCCCAAGCACCCTGAATTGCCTCCCTAGAGCAAGTTTTCCCGACAGAACTTCACAACCAAGGATAATGCCTTTTCTGCTGCTTTTGAAAAGGGCAATTACCTTTGCGGTGCCGATAATTTCCTCTGTCAGTTTCCGGGGGATAAAACTCCTGCCAATGGATTCCAGATCTTCGAGCAGTTTGTAAATCAC
>JAFDCR010000243.1 GCA_019312685.1 Deltaproteobacteria bacterium
ATGATTGTCTGCCCAAAACCTTCTACAGTGTAAGGGTTTACCAGTTCAGCCAATGTCTGTCCTGTCAAGTCGGGAGTCTGACGGGGTTCCGGCGCTGTTGCCTTTCTGCGCCAGCCCTTGGCTGCAAGACATTCGTTATATGACCTGGAGAAAAAAGTCGGCTCGGCCTTTTTGCCGGTTTCGCTCTGCAGCAGGGATACCTGCCGGGCTATTGAGCCGCATTCTCTGGAGTCCAGGTCAAAAGACTGTTGGCTGCCGCCGGTTTTCTGCCATACTTCAGTATGGGTGCAGCCTCCGCAAAGCAAGACAATAAGACAAAATATAAGTAAGTGACCTCTCATTGACCTCTCATGTCCTCCAGGGTGGATTCTGTATGCAGTACTGACTGATAAGGGGTTATGGGATAGAGAAGGCTGGGCTGCCGGACTGTCTGGCCCTGGTCCCTGGTAAAACTGGCAAATGAATAGGTTAAGCGTGTTCTTCTGTCATGATCAAAGAAGATTGAGAATGGAAACGTTATAAATACTCCCTTTTCCTCTGCATCCCTGTTTTTGGGATCAGTGAAGTGGTCGGTGTCGGTTTTCGTATACCAGGCGCCGATGGTGAAGTATTTAAAGCTGCGGCGCAATTCCAGGCTGAAACCAACATCTTCTCCAAGGAATCGGCCGATCTTCAGGCCCGCGTCAATCCCCTGGCTTGGCCATAGCTGGCCGTAAATATTTACAAAGTATGTATCATAGGTCTTAGTAATGGTGTTGCTCAGCCTGAAGTTGTCCTCCGGATCCCGCTTGCGGACAAATTCCGTTTCAAGGCCGATTCCCCAGCGGCCCCTGTCAAAGAAACGGAAGATCTCTGCCCCGAAACCTGCATAGGCGCTTTCAAAAAGCCCCATGGAAAAGCGGCCCAGGATATTATACGGCAGATCCAGATACTGATCAAAAGCCAGCATGGAGATGCGCGGCCGCGACTCCCTTTCATAAAGAACAAGATCCGTTCGGACCGGTTCGGGCTCAAGGGGGGAAAAAATTACATCATCATACTGGTTGAGCAGGGTGAACTCCAGTTCCCCGGCAATTAGCGCCTTTTCCCAGGGAAAAATATATACCCGCGGCCGCAGAAAAACCTTGTGCTTGAAAAACCCGGCCCTGTTGTTCAAAAATGTCTTTGCCTTGAGATTTATATTATAGTCGAACCAGGGTTCTTTTACTTGATAGGTTCCAATTTCTTCAGTATCGGTAAAGAATTCTTTTCTCTGTTTCCCATTGTATAGGGAGAGGGAGGCAAATTCAAAGAAGCCCTGCCTGTCCATCCTGGTTTTCATAAAAGCCCGTAATTCAGGTCTTCCGGTTTTCAGACATTGGATCACCTGGCCGTTATACAACAGATTGAGATAAAACGTCTTGATCCGTTCCGGTGCGAGTTCATCAAGAATCCGGGCCACCCGCCCCATTGACTTGGCAAGGGATAAATATTTTGTATTTCTATACTCAACCCATACTTCCCGGTCAATAACCGACACTGCAACTTCCCCAAAGCCGTCGTCCTGCAACTCGTTTGCTATAAGCTCAGCCAACTGGAGATTGTCAGCCTCATGCGCCTGCCAGCGCTGTTGTTCGCTAGAAGCATAAGAAGCTTCCTTTTTCCAGGGGAGCATACCTTCCGGCTCCAGGGGCCAATTGGCGGAAATGCCGAACATCAACTCATTGCCGCGCATGTAGCCGCCCTGCAGGATAATATGCTTGGTCGGTTGGTATTTTATACCGATATTTATGGGCCAGTCAGCCTTTTCCGGTTCACCGAACATCTCTTCATATTTCAGGGTGGAATATTCTGCTGACAGGGTGAGCTTCGGGCTGTAATGGTATTCGACTCCTCCGAAGATCCTTGTCTGTCGAAAAGGGTCGGAAAAAAGAAAGGTGGTGTCAAATTTCTCTCCCTTTCTTGCCCTTGAAATTTCGTCAAGGGACTCGCCGCCTAAAAGACCCTGGCCGAGCCCCAGAGTCAGATCAAAATCCCCGAGCATTTTTGACATAACAATGTAGCGGGACGGGAACAGGGAGGTCCCGACAGGATCATAGGCGCCGACCGCTACCTGGGGCAAGAACTCATCCTCTTTTATGACCACCAGGCGGCCGCCGGCATTCCGGTCTTTATGGTAACCGTAACCAAAACCAGCAAAAGCAATAACAGTAGAGGTTTCTGTAAACTGGCCGTGGAATTCCAGCCGGTCAAATAGGCCGAGGGCTACTCCGTAATAGCGGTAAGGTTCAGCCCTGCCGTATTTAAAGCGCATATTCCAGTCAGGAAGGATGCGGGCCGTGGGCATGTCCCAGATCCCGGTAAAGGACTGCAGGGAGGCCAGGGGTTTTGCGGGAGAGTTGCCGGCCTGCAGAACAGAGGCAGTGCTGAGCAGAAAAATCAGAATGGCTATCGTATAAAAGCGGACCTTTAAAGACATGTAAACCGGTCCGCGATTATTCCGACTCCGCAGCCTGGGCTCCATCTGTTTTCAGGTTGCGGATGAAATTCAAGAAAAAGACGCAGAAGAGGGCAATAAAAAATGAAGTAACAAAAGTGAGAGCAACTATAAGACGTTTCTTGGGTTTGAAATGCTTTTCCGGGACAAAGGGTTTGTCCAGTACTTCAAAGCTCTCAAGCTCCTTGGCCTCGCTGATCTTGGCAAGTTCGAGCTGCTTGCGCAGTTCGGTGTACACGGTCTGGGAGGCCAGTTGTTCCCGGGTTATTTTCGAGAGTGTCAGCTTTTCGCTGGGCACCTGGCGCTCCCAGTATTCAAGCTCTTCTGTCGCCTTGGCAAGCTGCCCCTCAATAAATTCCCTTTCCCTTTTTGCATCGGAGACATATTCGTTTTCCAGGAAAAAGGTAAGTTCCTGGATTATCCTTTGCAACATAAGGGCACAGAAGGCAGGATCCTCACCTTCCCAGCTGAGATTGATCAGGTCTGATTTTTTGTCCTGGTTCACGGA
>JAFDCR010000244.1 GCA_019312685.1 Deltaproteobacteria bacterium
AAAATCCCGTAAAGGCTGGCAGTTTGTTGTCGGGTGATCTGGTTCGCTATATGACTTGGGTCTGAAGGCTGTTTTGCATGGATCCCGGCATGATAATGACCAATAAGAAAAAAAAGAAGCGTCAGAAGGGAATATAATATAAAGGGGTGCCATTGGGGCATGTATTTGTAGAAGGTTGAAACCAAACCCAATAACGATAATATGATCAATAATGTCAAGTGGTTGTTAAGCTTTAGTGTCTCTGCTGCACAAATGCCTGAAGCAAAGAAAGCGCTTACAATTATTAGTCCGGGCGAAAGCGAAAGGGAAAGGAGATGTTGTTGGCGGGATGGGGGTTCTCGCATGGAAGATTTTAATAATATTTCAGCAGGTAGGCAGCCGCTGTTGTAAAATGTTTTATTTGGAAATGTGCAGAATTGGTTGGTTTCATCTAAACCCGATATCCTGATATTTCCTGCCTGCTTTTAGCCGTTGCACTTTTGTAAATGGAGGTGGTTTTTAAGGCAGATGAATAATAGTTGCTATCACATATAGTAAAAGCTACAAGGCCAGGGATATCAGATCAACACCTGTTAAATGGTAGGAAAGTATTAGGTCGTAAATATAACTAGCTCGAAAAGATCCTGAAGCACGGCTTGAAATGAAACAACCGGAAATGAACTAATAACCTCTTGTTTTGCCTGGCCAGATAATGGTGTGAAGCTGCAGCCGCAACCTGACAGGCAGATGGTCTTCAAGGATCCAGCCTGCAAGGTTTGCCGGGGACAGTTCGGAAATCACCGGTGAAAAAGTAACGGTCGCCAGGTCCTGCAGGGCGTAATCGGAGAGAACCTGCTCAGCCCAGTCGTAGTCATCTCTTGAGCTAATGACGAATTTGATTTCATCCTTTCCTGACAAGAAGGAAAAATTTTCAAAGTTCATATGCAGATGCATTCCGCTTTCTGGACATTTTATATCCACGATCTTGACAACTTCATCCGGTACTGCTCCAATGCTGATGCTGCCGTTTGTTTCGAGCAGAACCTTTCTGCCTGTTGCCAACAATTCATTCATGAGTGGGTATACACCCTGCTGGAGCAGGGGTTCTCCGCCGGTAACCTCGACAAGGGCACCGGGATATCTGTTTATTTCAGTTAGTATTTGATCAATACTATACTGGGGATGATCTTCTTCATATGCGTAACGGGTGTCGCAATAGGTGCAGCGCAGGTTGCATTCGGCAAGTCGGATAAAGAAGCAGGGATATCCGGCATAGGAGGATTCCCCCTGGATGCTGTAGAAGAGCTCGGCGATTTTTATCTGTGTATCATTGGCCAAAATACGTTACACCGGAATTGTCTGTTTCGCATACAGTGACACTGTGAACATTGTAACGGTCGGTTGTCAGTTCTTTTTGCAGGTTGTTGAAGATATAGACGGCGATATTTTCTGAAGACGGATTGATTGTCTGAAAATCAGGATGTTCATTCAGGTCGTGATGATCCAGGGTATCGAGAACCCTTTTGACCGCCTTTTTCACGGTTCTGAAATCAACCCCCATGCCGAGACTGTCCAGGCTGTCCGCCTTGACGGTTGCCTCGACTTTCCAGTTGTGGCCATGGGGTCTTTCACAGTTTCCAGGATAATTCCTTAAGTGATGTCCGGCAGAAAAATGACTTTTGATAAAGATATGAAACATGTTATGTGTGCCTCGCAGTTTTCAAGAATAAAATATGATTAAAAGTCCAAAAGTGTTATTGAAAACATATTGTTTTTTTTATAGGGTGCAGCACCAAGTTTTTATATTAATACATAAATAATCAACCTTGTCCGGGAGAGCAAGAAAGAGTTTTATCTTATTCTTACCAGATTATATCCCGGACAATATAAAAATAGTTTAAGGAGTTTAAAGGCATGGCCGTAATTGCGCCATTTAGGGCTCTTCGCTTCAACCTTCTGAAGCTGGACCGGTTGGAGGATGTTGTTACACCTCCCTATGACATAATTGACGAGAAGAATCAGGCCGCTTTCCAGGCCAGGAATCCTTATAACATGATCAATCTGGATATCAGTAAGTCACCTGGCAAGGGTGATAATTCAGAAGAACGCTATAATTCAGCCAGGGATTATTTTAACAAATGGCAGGAGGAAGAGGTCCTCATCCGAGACGATGAGCCGGCGTTTTATCTGTATCTGATTGATTATAAACTGCCCTCTGGCCGCCGTTTCGTCCGCAAGGGATTTATCGGGCTGGTCAAACTTTCTGATTTTTCAGAGGGGATTGTAAAGCCGCATGAGCAGACATTTGACACTGTCACTGCCGACCGTTTACGCCTGTTGGACACCTGCCAGGCGCAATTCAGTCAGATTTTTTCATTATATGACGATCCTGAGATGCAGATCATGGCCGCCCTGGAGTCAGGCTCTTCTGAGGAGCCGCTTTACGAGGTCCGGGATGCAGACGGCGGCATACATTCGATCTGGCCGGTAACCGACAAGGATATCCTGGCCAGGGTGCAGGAGCTGTTCAGGGATAATGCCGTTTACATAGCAGACGGACATCACCGGTATAAGACATCTCTGCAGTACAGTAAGATTGTCTCTGAGCGACAGGGTGAGCTGCCGGACGAGAGTCCGTATAACTATACTATGATGTATCTCTGTCCCATGGAAGATCCGGGCCTGAAAGTGTTGCCGACCCACAGACTGGTGACGCTGCCGGATGATGTTCTGCCGGGTCTGCCGACCATGGATGAACTTGGGGCAATGCTCTCCGATTATTTTCATCTTGAGGAAATAATCGGCGGTTCACGGGAAATTTTTCTCGGGGAAGTACTGGCAAGGATGGAGGAGAAGGTTCTCGTAGACCGGCAGAATTCGACGATGTTCGGCCTCTATCATGCTGAAGAGGATAGGTGCTTTCTCCTGACGCTGAAAAAAAAGGCAGCCGAGATTGGGGTACTGGCAGAAAAACCTTCAGCCCTGCAGGATCTTGATGTGGTCGTCTTGTCAGAACTTGTTGTGGGAAAGATCCTGGGTCTGGAGTACGAACGGATTGAAAACGATAACCTGATCAGATATTTTGCTGATCCCGACGAAGCACTCGATGTGGCGGTCAAGGAATGTGTTGACCGCGACAATTCGCTGGAACTTCTTTTTCTCATGAACAACACAAAGGTTTCCCAGGTGAAGAGGGTGGCGGATGCGAATTTGATCATGCCCCACAAGGCCACCTATTTCTACCCCAAGATCCTCACCGGGTTACTTATGAACAAGCTGGTTTCGGATGAAAAAGTAGGGCTGGAATAATAGACAGAAACTCTCCATTATTCAGCAGGGGATAAATTCCGGTGCAGTAGAACTCCGCAATGATTTCCGAAAGGGATTATACAGAAGATACACTTTTTGACGGTCGTCTCAACTGTTTGCAGCATCGAAAAGGATACCGTTTTTCAGTGGATGCGGTACTCCTTGGTAATTTTATCCGGCCCAGACGGGGTGAGACAATTCTTGACCTGGGATGCGGTTGTGGTATTGTATCCTTAATTCTTGCCTACCGTTGGCCTTCAGTCAACATAACTGCCCTTGAAATACAACCTGATCTTGCCGTGCTGGCTAGAAAGAATGTCAAGCTTAACAATTGGCAGGAACGTATAAAAACAGTTCAGGGCGACCTTAAAGAGATAAAAAAATATATTGCACCAGGTTCTTTTGACTGGGTAGTAAGCAATCCGCCGTACAGAAAACCCGGGACGGGCAGGGTCAATCCAGGAACTGAACAGGCAGTGGCCCGCCATGAGCAGGCTGCCGACCTGGAAAGCGTAACCAGGGCGGCAAACTGGGCCGCTAGAAAGGGCGGCAGGGCATGCTTTATCTATCCTGCCTCCAGGGGAGCGGCTGTTATTTCCGGATTAAAAAATACCGGGTTGGAACCTAAGAAAATACTGCCAATTTTCAGTTACCCGGGTAATGCTGCAAGTCTGTTAATAATAGAGGCTGTGAAACAGGGAGGAGAGGAGTTAACATTATTGTCGCCGTTCTATATCTATGAGAAGAAGGATGGTGGTTACAGTCCCGAGATGCTCCGTTTTTATTCCCCTTGAGCCGTTACCATTGACAGATAGATAGCAGCATGCTGGCAAAAATTCAGAGTAATGCAGTTGTTGGGGTAGAGGGTCTGCCCGTGGAGGTTGAAGTTGACATTTCCTACGGGCTGCCTTCATTTTCCACCGTAGGTCTGCCTGAAGGCGCAGTGCGTGAAAGCCGTGAACGGGTGAAGGCTGCCATAAAGAACAGCGGTTATGACTTCCCGAACCGGAGGATTACCGTAAATCTGGCACCTGCGGATGTAAAAAAAGAGGGTACGGGTTATGACCTGCCAATGGCACTCGGCATCCTGGCTGCCTCAGACACTTTATGCAGCGATATTTTAGCAAAATACGGTGTTATCGGCGAGCTTTCCCTTGACGGCGGCGTGCGGCCGGCCAAGGGTGTTCTGCCCATGGCCATTGCTTCCCGTGATGCAGGAATGGAAGGCATTCTCGTGCCGGTGCAGAATGCGCATGAGGCTGCCATAGTTGCCGGTATCAAGGTGATAGCCATCAGTACTCTTTATGAAGCAGTGGAGTTCCTGGCCGGTAGAAAAGAAATACCCCCAACCTCAGTCGATCTGCAGAAGGTATTTAATAACAATACTTCTTATGATGTTGATTTTTTTGAGGTGAAGGGCCAGGAACATGTAAAGCGGGCACTGGAGATCGCTGCTGCCGGCGGCCATAATATCCTGATGAAAGGACCGCCGGGATCAGGGAAAACCATGCTGGCCAGAAGGCTGCCGACTATTCTGCCGGATCTGACCTTTGATGAGGCCCTGGAAACCACCAAGGTTTACAGTGTCATGGGGCTGCTGCCGGTAAACAAACCATTGCTCAACTCCAGACCTTTCCGGGCACCGCACCATACCATCTCCGATGCGGGCCTCATAGGTGGAGGGCAGACACCGAGGCCCGGTGAGGTATCTCTCTCCCATAACGGCGTACTTTTTCTGGATGAATCAGCTGAATTCAAAAAACATGTTCTGGAAGTATTACGGCAGCCGGTTGAGGATGGACATGTTACTATTTCCCGGGCCGCAAGTTCATTATGTTTTCCGGCACGTTTTATCCTGGTAGTGGCATTAAACCCATGTCCCTGCGGCTATCTCGGTGATACAAAAAACAATTGCACCTGCACCCCGATTCAGATCCAAAGATATGAAAGCAAGCTTTCGGGACCTTTGCAGGACAGGATTGATATACACCTGGAAGTACCGGCCCTGCATTACAAAGAAATGTCCGGTACACAGGTCGGCGAATCATCGGCAAAAATTAAAAAAAGGGTGGAAGCTGCCAGGGAATTCCAGAAAGGGCGTTACAAAAATCGCAGGAACTTTTACTGTAACGGGCAAATGAAAGCAAAAGACCTGAGAAAGTTCTGCAGCCTTGACGATTCATCCAGGAGACTTCTTGAAAAAGCCGTGGAACAGCTGGGCCTTTCAGCACGCTCCTATCATAAAATTCTGAAAATTGCCCGTACCATAGGAGATCTTGCGCAAAGTGAGACCATTAAGGCAAGCCATATTGCGGAAGCTATCCAATACAGGCGGCTTGACAGGAGAAAATAAAGTATAATAGATACTGTGATGGAAAAATTAGTCGAGGACCTGAAAAAAATAATGGTATTTAAGGATACCCTGGATATCGGGGATATTGTTCTTATTGCCGCTAAAAAACCGGAAATGCTTGTGTATGCCCTGGTAAACGATATCGTAAGAGATGAGACAAGACGTGATGAGTGGTGGCATGTAAGCATGCATGTTTTATCTCTGCCCCCGAGTAATATCAGCTGGATTCTTAGAACAGAACAGATGACCGGGCAGGAGATATTTACCATGGATGGCGAAGAACGGTTCATGAAGGCGGTTGTTTTTGAAACCGGTAGACCAACTTTAAAAGATGATGACCGGCAGGGTGAAAAAGGAAAAGCTTCTTTACGCCGGATAAAATAGTACACTTGTGCTTTTCATTACCGGTTGGACAGTCTGTGATGACATCAGAAAGGGATTTTATTAATAGTATTCAGGAATATGTACAGAAATATGGCCATGAGAGGGAGAGCCTGATCAAGGGTATCGGTGATGATTGTGCTGTTCTTGCGAAAGCCGGGGAGGACTGTCTGCTTTTAACGACCGACACCCTTGTGGAAGGAGTACATTTTGATCTGGCTTGGCATCCTCCTTATCTGCTCGGCAGAAAATGCGCCTCTGTAAATTTAAGTGATATTGCCGCCATGGGCGGCCAACCGAAGATATGTCTTCTGAGTATCGGTTTCCACGGTGCTGGACAGACCTGGTTTGATGAATTTATGGCAGGATTCACCAAGGCGCTTGAAGAATATGATGTCCTGCTGGTTGGAGGCGATACGGTTAAAAGCAGCAATGAATTGATTATTTCAGTTACTGTCCTGGGTGAAGGAAACAGGGAGCAGATTCGTTATCGTTCAGGAGCAAAACCGGGTGATCTGGTATGGGTATCGGGACCATTGGGCTGTTCGGCGGCAGGCCTTGAGTTATGCCGGAAGACGCAAAGCCATTCAGTAGAAAATGCAGACCGGCAGCAGCTGGTTAATGCGCATCTTGATCCTCATGCAGAGGTTGATCTTGGAATATTTCTTGCTGCCTGTGGCTTGGTGCATGCAATGATTGATGTATCCGACGGCCTGGCCACCGATCTTGCCCACCTTTGTCAGGTGAGTAATGTGGGGGCGGAAATCCAGCAGGATCTTCTGCCCGTTTCAGAATCATTGGAGGGGGCAGCAAGAGAATTGAACGTAAATGTATTTGACTGGGTGCTTAAAGGCGGAGAGGATTATCAGCTTCTTTTTACGACCGGACCAGAGGATGAACAAAAACTGCGACAGCTTGTTACTGAAAGGTTTGACAGGGATATCTTCCGCCTGGGCAAAATAATTGATGAGCAGGGGGTGTTCCTCTGCAATGGGACTGAACGTCACGATATCAGCTACCAGGGATATGATCATTTTTCCGGACAGTAAAAGATGTCTCCGTCTTCAATGCTTTTTTAAAAAAGCTGAAGTAAGGACCTGAACCATTGACAGACTACTTAACACCATAAAGAAATCACGAAATTTTTTATAAATAGAAAGCATTACAGTAGGAATGAAAAAAATATCCAAATTAAGAATGTACTATGCTGCAGGCAGCGGCCTCATTCTTGCAATTATCCCCACGTTACTTCTGCTGACCTTTTTGGCCAAGGTTGTTGTCTCAAGTTCTCGAGCCCCAATTATTGAACTGGCAATTTATCTCATTTGTGTTCTGGGGATAACCGTATGGATTTACCATTCTGACTCGGAATTCCAGATTTACTACTGCAAGGATTGTTTGTATGAATGGCCGAAGAAAAAGCACAATGATGTATCCTGTCCCAAGTGCGGCTCCCGGAACTGGGTTTATAACTACAAGCCCTGAAATTATAATTCTTCCTGCAATACTCAAAAATCACATCATTAAGTTCTGTCGATTTTCCTGGTAAGTCTTTAAATAAGCTGGATGGTCTGGATAATATTTTTCACAGGAGCCGGTAGGGATAAGCTCTCTTGGTCCACTCGCTCTCCGGAAATTTGCTGTTGAGAGACAGATAGGCTTCTTTCAGATGGGCCGGATCTTTTAAACTCTTATAGCGTGATACGCCAAGGAGAAAAGTGGCCTCAGCCATTACATCGGCTTGTGGATGGTCAGCAATAATATTTTCAAAGCATATGGCTGCTTCAGGATAGCGGTCATTGTCAAAGTGGTATTTGCCTATGCCGAGAATTGAGTTGGCAATAAAACTGTCCGGGTCAAGAAAACCGACAGTGCGGTGGTGCTCTCTGCCGTCTTCTCCCAAGGTTATCAAGACAGGGGTCCACTTGATATTAAAATCAACGGACAGCGGTTTGGCATCATATGGTACCTGCAGTGGTATAAAAGACTGTTTGATGTGTTCTATGACCCTATTGTCGGGATACGTAACAGCATCCATCTGCTGGCAGCCGATTCAGTTGGGATTATGGAAAAATAGCAGAATCGGGAGGTTCTGGGTTCTGGCTAATTCTCGAGCCTTTTCCATGTCTGTTTCCCAGGATATTGTGGTGTCCATTCAATGCCCCTTTACAATATTTTTTTTATACAGGTATTATTTTACTACAAACAATATGAGGGATCAGCCTGTCAGAGATAACATGGATTGTGAATATTTACACTTTCTGGCGAGACACAACTCTCTTTTTTTATTTAAATGTAGTATAGTTATAACACTCATGTTAAGCAAGCAGCTTATCGTGCCCTTTAATTGATCTTTGTCTCCCTGATGGCTGTTTCAAAATGAGTGATAATGAAATTTCCTGTTATTGATTTTCACCGCTGTATTAAACTACTTTCAAGACACTTTAAGGATTATCAGTGGCATCCCCTGAAGCAAACAAAAAGCACCGGTCAACCAGAATAGGTTTTTTTAGTATTATTCTGGGCGTATGCTGGACATGTACAGTAATTGTCTCCCTGGTGTGGAACCTGCATCTCCAAAAGCTTGAGACCCGGAAGATAGCCCTCAACGTGGCCAGGGCCTATATCCTGAGTGATAACAGCTATCGGCGGTGGAATGCCCTTCAGGGAGGTATATATATCCCGGCAGCGGAAGATTATATCAACAGGTTGCCGGCAGACGTCCCTGAACGGGTAATAATCACACCGTCAGGCAGGCGTCTGATCCTGGCGGATCATGCCCTGATGATGAATGAGGTTTATGACCATGCCGGGCATAAATATATTGCCAGAGGTGAACTTAGGGGGGGTGCAGCAAAAGAGAGCAAATCGCAATCTGATGAGTGGCAGACTGCAGCCTTGAATGCTTTGGCAAATGGTGCCAAGGAGGTTGCTGAAGTTGTAACAATTAACGGGGAACAGCATTTTTTGCTTATGCATCCCTACGTCATCGAGAAACCCTGTCTTAAATGTCATGCCAATGAAGGCTATAAGGTAGGGGATGTAGGCGGGGGTATTACGATAAATATTCCGTTGGCAAAACTCGGAATTCCGAACCTGCAGCAACTGCAGATATTGAAATGGGGGCATCTGTTATGGTGGGTGATTGGCATTATCGGCATAGTAATAAGTTATTCCGGCATGCGGAGCAGGATACTTGAAAGACAGCAGGCTGAAGCTGCCTTGGATGAATTGCGGAGGCAGCAGGAGCAGATCCTTAATGCGGCTGGTGAAGGAATTTGCGGAGTGGATAAAAACGGGCTTACCACCTTTGTCAATCCTGCCGCTGCAAGGATGCTTGGCTGGGAGCCTGAAGAACTGATAGGCCGGAAACAGCATCCAATTATTCATCACACCAAGGTCGATGGCACACCTTATCCTGATGAGGAATGTTCAATATTAGCTTCTCTTAAAGACGGCAGGATGCGTCATGGAACGGATGAGTTTTATTATAGAAAGGATGGCTCAAGAATGCCGGTCGATTATATAAGTACTCCAATGGTTGAAAATGGTGAGATCAAGGGAGCAGTCATAACCTTTGCCGATGCTTCCATTCGTAAAAAGGCGGAAGCGGATATTGCTAAAACCCGGCAGTATCTGCAGAATGTCATTAATGCCATGCCTTCAGCCCTGATAGGTGTTGATCTCTCCGGTCGTATTAACCAGTTAAATAATGAAGCAGCCAGGGTGAGCGGTTTTGAACCGGAAACAGCATATGGAATGCAGCTTCAGGAGGTATATCCGATGCTTGCAGACAAGATGCCGGATATTGTCAAGGCGGTGGAGCAGCAGAATATCCTGAAATATGAAGGTGTTTATGCAATATCCCGGGAAGGAGGAGGCCGCTATACCGATATAATTATCTACCCTCTGGACCTGGAGGATTT
This sequence comes from Deltaproteobacteria bacterium, assembly GCA_019312685.1. Lineage (GTDB taxonomy): Bacteria > Desulfobacterota > Desulfobulbia > Desulfobulbales > BM004 > BM004. Next base: position 9,949 of record JAFDCR010000244.1, read on the forward strand.
CAGGGGGGCTGTTATCCGGATCGATGATGTTACGGAGAGGACCTTGATGGAAGACAGGTTGGTCCAATCTGAAAAAATGACTTCAGTGGTCGGCCTTGTTGAGGGCATGGCCCATGAGATCAACAATCCTCTGGGGGGTATAATTCAAGGGGTCCAGAATGTAATACGGCGTTTATCTCCGGAACTTCCTAAGAATATTGAGGCTGCAGCTGAATTTGGTATTGACCTGGAAAAGGTCCAGGAATATGCGGAAGAACGTCAAATCGGGAAATTTCTGGAAGGTATAAGAAGTTCAGGAAAAAGGGCGGCGGATATAGTTTCATACATGCTTCAGTTCAGCCAGGTCCATCAGGCTCCCAAGGAATTAAGAAATCTTGAAAAACTTCTGGACAGTCTTCTTGAAACGTTAACATCAAATAAGGAGTATATTGAAAAGTATCATTTCGACCGTATTGAGATCATCAAGGAATATGATCCGGACCTCCCTGAAGTTCCCTGTATCTCATCAGAGATCGAGCAAGTTATGCGCAATTTGATCCGCAATGCGGCCCAGGCAATATTTGACAGGGAGAGTCTTCCTGAAAACCCGAGGATTGTCTTACGTACCAAGGTTGAAGTGCAAAGAAATATGGCTTTAATAGAGGTTGAGGACAATGGCGTCGGCATGGATGAAGCAGTGCAGCGCAGAGTTTTTGAACCCTTCTATACGACTAAGCCTCCTGGAGAGGGAATCGGACTGGGACTTGCTGTAAGTTACTTCCTGATCACGGTTGCGCAACAGGGTTTGCTGGAGGTTAATTCAAAACAGGGCAAAGGGACAATATTTTCGGTCCGGCTTCCCCTGAGCTGAGCATTTATTATAGAGAAGATTCGCAAATAATGATCGTTCTATGGTATATTGATAATTGCCATAACAGCGCAGCTGTAATATAGTTTCCGTCCGCAGAGTCTATAATTAAATATTCTAAAAAAAGGAATTTGAACCCAATATGGGAACAAAAAATAATAGGAAAGTTCTTACAGTCGATGATGATGAGTTTGTCCGGGAAATTCTGGCCGCTTATCTTGAAGACAGCGGTTATGAAGTCTTACAGGCTGAAAACGGCCTTCTCGGTTTAGAAAAATTCCGAAGCGAAAAACCGGATCTGGTCATGCTGGATCTCAGGATGCCGGAAATGGACGGCCTGGAGGTGTTGGGGCATATAACCAATGAATCCCCGGAAACCCCCGTTATCCTGGTTTCAGGCATGGGAACAATTGGTGATGCTATCAAGGCCTTGAAACTAGGCGCCTGGGATTATATAGCCAAGCCCATTCATGATATGGGGGTGCTGGAACATGCTGTGAGCAAAGCCCTGGAAAGAGCGGAGTTTATAGAGCAGCGGAAAAAATACAGGGAGCACCTGGAAAAAGAGGTAGAAATCAGAACCACTGAAGTTGAGGAGAGACGACGGGAGCTTGAGAAGGCATATAATGATCTGCAGGCGGAAGTTGAGGTGCGTAAGGAGGCGGAAACGCTCCTGAGCAAAATTAATCTTGAATTGACCATGCTCAGTGACTGTATCCATGCAGTGGTCAGGGCCACGGATGAGCAGAGCCTTATTCAGGAGGTTTGCAGGATTATTATCGAGGTTGGTGGATATGAGATGGCCTG